>JANNSS010000033.1:0-6643 GCA_031402955.1 Saprospiraceae bacterium | reverse complement strand
TTGACTTCCTGTTCTTCCTGCTCATAATAGTAGCCATTTCCATTCACGCTGTAATCAAAATGCATTGCTGAATAATCAGTCCATTTGATACTGGCACCAATAAATCCTTGTTCTCCTGCTATGATACCTATACCTCCCATGAGTGACCAGGGCGTGACAAGCGCATAGCGAAAACTGCCATAAGGTGACTCAGCATAGATCGGTCCGTCATTATTTGCATCCGTATAATCATAGGACACTGAAGTAGTGTAGTTGTCCGTCATGAAAAGTTTTGTAGGCGTATGTGCAGCAGCGGAGATATTGAAATTTTTCGAAGGCTTGAAGGTGATGCCAAATTTTCCGTTGATCCCTGAGCCTGTAGAATTGACAAAACTGGTATACTGAAGATCATTAAAGAAAGGAATCCCGTTTTCATTTCCGTCCGCTTCAGCATAATCACGAAATTCCGTATAGTTGACGAGTGGAATATTGAAAGAAGCGCCAAAAAGAATTTTGTTGTCATAGTTAGCGGCATATCCAATGAAGAGTTCTGATTTGCCACCTTCCAGTGTTGAATTTTCTATTTTTGAAAGTCTATACTCAGGATTTAAGTTGTAGTCAGTTTCGTATACCCTGTCTTCTTCAAAATCATAGATGGCACCTGTTTGCCAGGCAAGACCTTCTTCAAATCCGTTCAATTCTTCAGAGGATAGTCCAAATGCATTTTCTCTCCAGCTATCTGTTATTGAACCCAATGTTGAGCCCGAATAATTTGTTTCGCGGCGGTACTCAGCCATACGGTTATATCCCACTGCCCAGTTGGAGGTCTTCCATTTACTATTGCGCTGACGACTTGAAAGCACAAAACCTATATTTGGTAATGTGAAATTATTGTAGTTGCCTTGCGTCACTTGATTCCGATCCTCAGTAAAGCTGGAAGAAAACTGGTTAAACTGACCACCCATCGTGATGGTAAATTCACTCTTCCAATATCCTGCAATGCCTGCAGGATTTGAGCCAATGGCGGAGAAGTCAGGTCCGATGGCGAACATACTATTGCCGCTACCCAAATTTCTGGCTGTACCAAGAGGTTCTGAAACGGAAAGTCTGTATGCCTCTGTTGCTGTCTGAGAAAAAACAGGCGCTACAATGAGGATGTTCATTAGAATAATGAGTGTATCAATCCTTTTCATTGGTTTATGTTTTTAAGGGCTGCAGAATGGATGGTACCATTCTGCAGCCATATATGATTTAGCTTATATCGTTTGACTTGGTATTACCCTTTTCCTCTTGGGGAAGAAGATTGATTGCTCGAGCTACCTCCGCCACCACCTGAGGATCGGCTGCTGCTGCCACCTCCTGAAGATGAACCGCCTCCGGAAGATGATGGGGAATAACTTGACCGGTTGCTGCTTCCTGATGAATCATTACTCCTTGGTGGAGGAGAGTAACTTGGTCTGTCATTAGCTGGCTGAGAATCATGACTCCTTTGCGGAGGTGAATAACTTGGCCTGTCATTGCTTCGTGGAGTATCATTACTCCTTTGCGGAGGCGAATAACTTGGTCTGTCACTGTTTCCGGAAGGTGATGTTTGCGCAGGTGTGCTATTTTGCCTTTGTGGAGGTGTATAACTTGGCCTGCCTTCAGTACCCCTGGTTGCCGGTGTATAAGATGGTGTTTGATCAGTCCTAGGTGGTGATACAGGCTTTTCACTGCCAGGATAGGGTCTGTAATTATCCTTAGGAGCGGTAGTAGGTCTGCCTGATGGGTTTTCAACACCAGGCGTAGTGGTCACTGGCTTGGACCTTTCAGGTGTAGGGTATGGTTGATATTTTTCTGCATCAGGTCTGAAGACAGGTCGCTGACCTCCAGCAGGGGTTGATTGATCGCGTGGCAATTCCCTATCCACTGGCACTTGTCTGACGCCACCAGGTGTGGCTTCCTGACGAACTGGTGCAGGTTCTGCTGGAGAGTGATCAGGCTGTGTTATAACAGGTGTGCCTGAAGGTACAGTCCGGCCTGGCTTTCCAGGTTCAGGAAGTCCGGATGGCCGATCATTTGAATCTGCTACACCGGAATCAACATCTTTTACAGTTGGTGAGTTAAGTCCGGGAGTTACAGGTGGCCTTCTTGGTGAAGAACCGGTGTTACCTGCAGTCCTTGGGCCATAATGATAGTCTCCATTTCCACCTCCTCCATAGTAGCCGTCATCTCCATGTCCGGGATAATATCCAGAGCCCCAACCACCTCCGTAATAATACGGCGGGCAATGATTATGGTTCCCGTATGGATAATAACCTCCCCATCCGTTCCAGTATGTATAACTTGGGTAAAACCAGTTATTGTACCCATAGTAGAAGGGCGAAGGTACATACCAGTTATTCCAGCCAAATCCGGAATTGATTCCAAATCCGAAACTGAAATAGATGTTTGATCCTTGAAAAGCATATTGATCATAGGCAAACGGATCATAGTAGTTATAACCTACATAGACCGGATCATAAAATCCAAAGCCAGCATATGGGCGATAAAAGCGCCTGATGCGGGATGAATAGTAATAATCGTAATCATCATACTCATCATAAAAGCCATAGGAGTCATCATCGTAATAGGTGACATCACCTTGACTTCTGTTGGCAAAAGAAGAATCATTCAATGAGTATGTTTCGATAGGCACATACGCATCCGGGTCATAGTAGACATCGTCAAACTGGGCCTGTACAGATGGAATAACCAAAATAATGGTCATTATTGCCAGGTAATTTTTCAACATGTAAAATTTCATAGCCTGTGTGTGTTTAAAGCCGGGTGGCAGAAACTCTCAACATCCAAGGTTAAAAGTATTACTTTTACCACCTATATGTAGTTAAGGAGAGCTTAAATAACTGTCACCGCGTTGTTAAATAAGTTGAAATCAAACCACCACAACTTTTTGGGTCATTTATACCTACGACGCAGTATCCGTTGGAGAAGTTTCAATTGCATTGATCCTTAATGAGAAATTAACATAATTACCCTGAAACGGGAGTTTTAAGATGATTTTATGGCAAAGGAAATAACACCGAGATCAGCGGATTATTCACAATGGTATCTTGATATCGTCAAGAAGGCCGGACTTGCAGACAATTCTGCAGTCAGGGGATGTATGGTCATCAAGCCATACGGATATGCTATCTGGGAAAAAATCCAGGGCGTACTCGACAGTGAATTTAAACGTACCGGACATGTCAACGCCTACTTTCCATTGTTTATTCCTAAGAGTTTTCTCAGTCGTGAAGCACAGCATGTGGAAGGTTTCGCTAAGGAGTGTGCAGTCGTCACCCATCATCGTCTCAAAGCTGATCCGAATGGTGGAGGTTTGATCGTGGATCCTGAAGCTAAGCTCGAAGAAGAACTCATCGTGCGTCCGACGTCTGAAACGATCATCTGGAGCACTTATAAAGACTGGATTCAATCCTACAGAGATTTGCCATTGCTCATCAACCAATGGGCAAATGTTGTACGATGGGAAATGCGTACCAGGCCTTTTTTACGTACTACAGAGTTTCTGTGGCAGGAAGGCCACACGGCGCATGCAACACGTGATGAAGCTGTGAAAGAAGCCCAAATGATACACGATATCTACGCGGACTTTACAGAAAACTGGATGGCGATGCCTGTGGTAAAAGGAGTGAAAACGGCCAATGAGCGTTTCGCTGGAGCAGAGGATACATACACCATCGAAGCTTTGATGCAAGATGGTAAAAGCCTTCAGGCGGGTACATCGCATTTTCTCGGACAGAATTTTGCCCGCGCTTTTGATGTTTCTTTCCTCAATGAAAGTAATCTGCAGGAATTTGTCTGGGCAACTTCATGGGGTGTTTCCACACGCCTGATTGGCGGACTGATCATGACCCACAGTGATGATGAAGGTCTCGTCCTTCCACCAAAACTTGCACCTCTTCAGGTGGTGATCATTCCGGTACCAAAACCTGATGCCGCCATCAATGAAATAGCCGATAAATTGATGAGTGAACTGAAGGCAAAGGGAATTTCAGTCAAGTACGATACAGACGAAAAATCAAGGCCTGGATTCAAATATGCCGAATATGAAATGAAGGGGGTTCCTGTGCGGGTAGCCATCGGGCAGCGCGACCTTGAAAAAGGCCAGGCTGAAGTAGCCCGCCGAGATACCAGGGAAAAGGAGTTTGTTGCACTTGAAGGACTAGGTAGGTTTGTTGAAAACTTACTGGATGAAATCCAACAAAACCTTTTGTTGAAAGCACTACGATACCGTCAGGAAAACACCCGTGAGGCCGATGATTTTGAGACATTTCAGAACATACTGGATGAGCAAGGTGGATTTATCTCCGCACACTGGGATGGCACAACAGAAACAGAATTGAAAATAAAGGAACTGACCAAGGCAACTATTCGTTGTATACCCCTCGACCAGAAACCTGAAGAAGGAAAATGTATCCTTACCGGAAACAAATCAACCGGCAGGGTCTTATTTGCTAAAGCTTATTAATCACCTATAAAACATCATCCTATGTCTTTTGAAGTAGAAGGAAAGCTTCATAAAAAATTTGATAAAGAACAAAAATCCGGGACCTTTCAAACCAGAGAGTTTGTCATCCTCGATGAGTCTACACAGTATCCACAGCACATTAAGTTCCAATTAGTACAGGATCGTTGTGAGATCATTGATGCAATTGAAGAAGGTACTAACGTCAAAGTTTACTTTGATCTCCGCGGAAGGGAATGGCAAGGGAAGTACTTCACAAACCTTCAGGCATGGAGAGTCGAAGCAGCCGGACAAGAGTCTAAGCCGCGGGCAGCAGCAGGAGATTTTCCATCAACGCCCCCGATGACTTCTGAAGAAGGAGCCTCATACGATGATCTTCCGTTTTAAGACGGATTGAAACTTGTGACGGCAATTTTATGAAGCAACATGATGAGTTATCATGGTGTTCTTATCCTGCTTGTATATGCCGGCTTTATGTTTCAATAGATCTCAGCTTTGCAAAGGCTGAAATTAATATCAACGGATGAGCGTAACCAGTATAAATCATTCCATGCTGATGAAAAGCATTTTACTATCTGTGTTGTGTCTTCTCTTTTTCTTGCCCTCTGCAAGCACGCAGCGGGTGGTTGGGGCAGAAACGCGCTACAACAATTCTTTCAGGGAATGGATACTCATTACAGAGGATGAAGATGTTGAAGGAGAATTGCGCTTGCGTTGGACCTTCAGTAATGATTGGACTGCATGGGATCTTAGTGTTGGAGATATCACAGCTTCCATTGAACAGCAATGGACTGACGATCCTAACCTTTGGGTCATCAGAAGTGGAGGAATTACTGTAAATGCTAAAACAGCCTGGGCCGGTGAATTTCATCGTTGGAAACTTAGTGACGGAAACTATCAGATCAACTGGGAGACAAAGTATTCCAACATCAAGGAAGAGTGGGAGATTGATTCAAATAAAGATCTCTTTTTTCGGATGCATACCCGTTGGGATGGTGATCCAAGGGATTGGACGATTGTGGACGAGCTGCCTGCGGATATAAGTGATGCTTTGAGAGTAGCCATGATCTTCCTTAGCCTGCACTTCAGTACACCCAGGATATAGTGGATATACGAAACTGAAATTGGCCTTCGTTTAACCAATCAATTGAAGCCGGGAAGTCATATCCCGCTTTGAAGTACACCATAAATTCAATATCACATGAAAACACTCTTCTTCTTTCTCGTGCTCTGTGGAGCATCTAATACCCTGGCAGCACAGGATATCCAACTTCCTAGGGTTAGTCCAAAGGCATCAGTTTCATACACGATAGGGCTTACCGAAGTGGCAGTCAACTACAGTTCCCCAGCCGTTAAGGAGCGATTGATCTGGGGTGGAGTGGTGCCCTATGATAAGGTTTGGCGAGGTGGGGCTAATGAAGCCACGACGGTTTCGTTCTCAACGGATGTCAATATAGAAGGACAGACTTTACGGGCAGGTAAGTATGCGTTGTTTTTTATTCCGGGTGAAAAAGAATGGACCGTCATCTTCAACAAGAAAACAGATCAGTGGGGAGCCTCTAGTTATGACGAAGCATTGGATGAAGTCCGCTTTACGGTTGAACCTAAAATGAATGAAGGTCTTCAGGAAAGGCTTATATATACGATCCATGACATGAAGATGGACATGGGCTATATCAAATTGTCATGGGAAAAAATGCGCCTCTACCTCCGTTTTAAAACAGATGTAATGGAGCAGGCTATGTCCAATATCATAGCCTCTTTAGGGACCACCCCACCGGAAAAGAAATGGGAAATTTATGCAGAAGGAGCGCAATTCCTGATTGATGCCAACGGAAACATGGATCAGGCTTTGGAATGGACTAAGTTGTCGACGGATCAGTTTAGCAGCAGTTGGAACTGGTACATCCGCGCAAAAGTGGAAGCAAAGAAAGGTGATTTTTCGACAGCAGTAGCGAGTGGAACTAAATGTGCTGAGTTGGGATTGGCTGATGATAAGGACAATTATTATGAAGAGAATAAAGCCGAAATCAACGCAGCTATCCAGGGCTGGGCAGCAAAGATGAATTAACAACAGGTATAATCGGGCTTGCCAACAAGAAAAGAAAGACCAATTTGGTAGGGGTTCAAAATCTTGAACCCCTACGAGTAGATCTA
>JANNSS010000032.1:0-4189 GCA_031402955.1 Saprospiraceae bacterium | reverse complement strand
GTGGACGCGCAGATCAGTTTCACCTTCTATCTGGCCCAATGAAGCCCACGCGCAGATCGCGATCCGGCCTCGTCGCAGCGGCGATCGGTGCGCCGCTGGCCGCGCTCGGATGGTGGATCCTGAGCGACGGTGCACTCGTCTTCGACGCCGACCTGCCGGCGCCACTCGCCGCGGCGTCGGGCTCGACGCAGCGGCCTGCACCGCCGCAACGGCAGGCGCCCGGACCGCCGAGTGCCGGCGCGAACGTGGCCGATTTGCTCGGCAGCTCGGCGTTTGCCGCCTCCGCGTCCGGCCCGGCTGCGGCGGCTCCGGCCCCCGAAGCGATCGAGCCGCAGCCTGCCGCGACGGCCGGCCGCGACCGCCGTTCGGCGCTGGCGGCGCTGGACACCGATCTTGTGCAGCAGCGCGTCCTGCCGGCTGCCGCGACCCGGGATGCATTTGTCGCCAAGAGCTGGTTCGTCGCGCCGCCGCCGCCCCCCCCTGCGCCGCCACCGCCGCCGCCCGCGCCTGCGCCGCCGCCCCAGGCACCGCCCTTGCCGTTCAAGTACCTCGGCATGCTGGAGGAGTCAGCCGAGCGCACGGTCTGGTACCTGGCCCAGGGCGAGCGCCTGATCGTGGTCGCCACCGGCGAGCTGATCGACGCGTCCTATCGCGTCGACGGATCGCGGGGGCGACAACTTCAGTTCACCTACCTGCCGCTGGATCAGCGCCAGACACTTGCCATCGGAGATTCACCGTGACACGCGCCACCGACAGGGTCTTGATCGGGCTGGCGCTCGCGCTCGGCGCAGGCTGCTCGACCGTCCTGCGGGACAGCCAGGCACTGATCGACCAGGGCCACTACCAGGATGGCCTGGCCGGGCTCGAACAGGCCATGCGCGAGCGGCCGGGCGACGCCGAGCGGCGCATCGTCTACTTTCGATCCCGCGATCAGGTCGTCAACCGCCTGCTCGCGCTGGCGGGCAGCGAGCTGGGCGCCGGGCGGCTCGAAGCGGCGGGCAGCGCATTCACGCAGGTGCTCGGCATCGACGCCAACAACGCGCGTGCCGCCGCCGGCCTCGCGGCGATCGATGCCGCGCGCCGACACCAGGTCCTGGCCGGCGACGCCAAGGCCAGGCTGGCTGCCGGGGACATGGTCAGCGCCGATCTGATGGCCAAGGCCATCCTGGTCGAAAACCCGAGTCATCCGCTGGCGCGCGAAATCGATCGCGAGTTGCGCGAACGCGAGCGCAAGAAGGCGCTCACGGTGCCGACGTTGAAGTCCAAGCTGCAGAACCCGGTCACGCTCGAGTTCCGCGATGCACCGCTGAAGCTCGTGATGGAAGCGCTGGCGCGCTCGGCGGGCATCAATTTCATCCTCGACCGTGAGGTCCGTTCCGACATCAGGGCGTCGATCTTCGTGCGCAACGTGCTCGTCGAGGACGCCCTGGACATGATCATCCAGAACCACCAGCTCGAGAAGAAGATCCTGACCGAGGACACCATCCTTGTCTATCCGAACACGCCGCAGAAACTGCGCGAGCATCAGGAACTGGTGATGCGCACCTTCCACCTCGGCAATGCCGATCCGAAGCAGACGCTGAGCCTGTTGCGAACGATGCTCAAGACCAAGGACATCTTCATCGACGAGCGCGTCAACATGCTCGTCATGCGCGACACGCCGGATGCGATCCGCGCGGCCGAGAGACTGATCGCGGCGCAGGATACCGCCGACCCCGAGGTGGTGCTCGATATCGAGATCCTCGAGGTGTCGCGCAGCAAGGTGCGCGATCTGGGCATCACGTACCCGAGTGCGTTCAGCGGTCCGGGAGGCAAACTGTTCGAGATCAAGGATCTGAGCAGCAGGACCATCGGCGTCGACACCGGCTACAAGCTGAGCTTGCTGCGCACGGACGGCGAGAGCAAGACGCTGGCCAATCCACGCGTGCGCGTGCGCAACAGGGAAAAGGCACGCGTGCATGTCGGCGACCGTGTGCCGGTGATTTCGAACGTGCTCGTCAGTCAGGGCAGCAACAACCCGGTCACGGCCGAGCAGATCCAGTACCTCGAGGTCGGCATCAAGATCGAGGTCGAGCCCACCGTGCACGCCGACGACACGGTGGCGATCAAGATCAATCTGGATGTCTCGACCCTTGGTGCGGCCAAGAAGTCCGCCTCGGGCAACGAAATCTTCCCGGTCGGCACGCGCAATGCGTCGACGGTGCTGCGCTTGCGCGACGGCGAAACCCAGGCCTTGATGGGACTGATTCGCGACGATGACAGCCAGTCTGGCGCGGGACTGCCATTCGTCGGCGAAGTGCCTTTGCTGGATCGGGTCTTCGGCAACAAGAAGACCTCGCAGGAAAGCAAGGAACTGGTCCTGCTGATCACGCCGCAGTTGGTGCGCGGAGTCGAGCGAACCGATGCGACCCTGGCCGAGTTCTGGTCCGGCACGGAGGCGGTGGTGCGAACCCGCTCGCCGTTCGTACGCCAGACCGCCGACAAGGAGCCGCGGTCCGCCAGCGGGTCTGGCGCCACTCTGGCTCTCGCCGCAACCCCGGCGCCGGCTGCGCCGACGCCCGCCCTGCCGATGATCCTGTCGTGGCAGGGGCCGGCCTCGAGCAAGGTCGGCGAGGAATTCGACGTCGAGCTGCGAGCGCGCAGCGAGGGCTTGATCAGGGGCACCTCGGTCCAACTGCGCTACGACCCGGAACTGCTGGAGGTGCTGTCGGTGGCGGACGGCGGCTTCTTCAGCCAGGTCGGCGGTGCGGCCGTGTTCACGCCGCGCATCGACCCCGGCCTGGGCGTCGTGTTCGCGACCCTCGGCGCATCCGGCGCCGCATCGACCAAGGGCGACGGCGCGCTGATCAAGCTGCGCGTCAAGTCGCGCAAGGCCGCGCCTGCAGCGAGCTTGCAGATCACGACGGTCGTCGGTGTCGATCCGGGCAACCGCCGCATCCCGATCGAGGGGTCGCTGCCGCTGGAGTTGAAGTTGTTGCCATGAACGCGCGACGCGGCGCAGCGGGGTTCACGCTGATCGAGCTGCTGGTCACGCTGACGATCGTGGCCATCCTGGCCTCGGTTGCCTTGCCGCTGGCCGAGCTCGGCGTCAAGCGCACTCGCGAGAATGAATTGCGCGCCGCGCTGCGCGAGATTCGCGGCGCGATCGATGCCTACAAGCAGGCGGTCGACGATGGCCGCCTGCTGAAGAAGGCCGACGAGAGCGGCTACCCACCGAGCCTCGAGGCCCTGGTTGACGGTGTCGAAGACGCGCGCAGCGCGAAGAAGACGAAGATCTACTTCCTGCGCCGCCTGCCGCGCGACCCCTTGTTTGCCGACGCGCAGACCCCCGCGGCGCAGACCTGGGGCAAGCGCAGCTATGACAGCCCGGCCGACGCGCCACAGCAGGGCCGCGACGTCTACGATGTGCATTCGCTGTCGATGGCCGAGGCGATGAACGGCATCCCGTACCGGCAATGGTGACGCGCCGCGGTTTCACCTTGATCGAGTTGCTGGTGGTGCTGGCCATCATCGCCACGCTGCTGGCGATCGCCGTGCCGCGCTACTACGGCAGCGTCAAGCGCGCCGAGGAAGCGACCCTGAAGCAGAACCTGACGCTGATGCGCGACGCTATCGACAAGCATTACGCCGACACCGGGCGTTACCCCGAGGCGATCGAGGATCTCGTCACCAAGCGCTACCTGCGCAGCATTCCGCTCGATCCGGTCACCAGCGCCAGCGACACCTGGACCTTCGCCGCACCGCCCAGCCCCGAGGCCGGGCGCATCTACGACGTCAAGAGCGGCTCGGCGGCGACCGCGCTCGACGGATCGGCGTTCAACACGTGGTGACCCGCCCACAACGCGGCGTGGCCTATCTCGCGCTGCTGCTCGCGGTGGCCATCACCAGCGGCGCGCTGGCCGCGAGCGCGTCGATCTGGAGCCAGGTCCAGCAGCGCGATCGCGAGAAGCAACTGCTGTGGGCCGGTGAGCAGATCCACCGGGCGATCGCGGCCTATTCGCAATACGGCCAGGACAGCGGCAACAACTTTCCGGCCGCTTTGCAGGACCTGCTGCTCGACCCGCGCAGCCCGGCCCGGCGTCGCTTCCTGCGCCAGATCTACGACGACCCGATGACGCGCAGCACCGACTGGGCCCTGATTCGCAACCTGCAGGGGCGAATCGTCGGCGTCCACAGCCGCGCCACGGGC
>JANNSS010000031.1:0-13192 GCA_031402955.1 Saprospiraceae bacterium | reverse complement strand
CAAACTCTCCATAGTTCGTTTTTTTACCGACAGTTTTCAAAACCAACTCGCGTCAGCCTCAATCCCCATCAGCGTTTACGTGATCCTCGCTCCTTCTGTATCCTATCTTGTTACTTGATATAAAACTTCCCAGAACATCTTTAGAGATTCTCATCCCCTCCAACACTCCAGAAACGCTTCGCTTTTCTTACCTAGCTTCATCATCTCGATCTTCCTCAGATCCAGATAATGTGCTCTATCCATCCTGTCAATGAACTTCTCTTTTTTGTTCCCCATTCAACTACTTTATCCTCAACCTTTTTCCGAACGGGACGGCAAAGTTAAACCCAATTTCAATACTGCACAAGCCCTGTCCCTTTTTTTAGCTTATTATTTTTCACTCCCCTTTCACTCACAACCTTTAACATGCTGATAGTGTTACCATTAGCATTATCTAAAATCAGATAAATAGGTATCATTTTTATTTCCCTTCCATCCCTATACCTTTGCAGTCATGCCTATCAATCTTCCAGAAACCTCCCAACCACGAATCGTTATTGCCGGTGCGGGATTTGGCGGCTTAACACTTGCCAAACGTATCTCCACTCAAGACTATCAGGTGGTTATCATCGATCGGAACAATTTCCATCAGTTCCAGCCTCTCCTTTACCAGGTAGCCATGTCAGGAATTGAGCCCAGTTCTATTGCTTTCCCCTTGAGAAGATTATTCCAGCAGAAGAAAAACATCCACATCCGCATAGCAGAAATAGAATCAGTCCACCCTGAAGGAAAGCACCTGA
Source organism: Saprospiraceae bacterium (assembly GCA_031402955.1). Classification (GTDB taxonomy): domain Bacteria; phylum Bacteroidota; class Bacteroidia; order Chitinophagales; family Saprospiraceae; genus Opimibacter. Next base: position 12,413 of record JANNSS010000031.1, on the reverse strand, counting down.
TAACAAATGAAGGTCGGGTCAATTATGATATACTCATTCTGGCTACAGGCGTGACCACCAACTTTTATGGGAACAAAGACATAGAAAAAAACACCTATACCCTTAAATCCGTTTCTGACGCTCTCTACTTACGCAATGCACTTTTGGCTGATCTCGAAAAAGCCCTTACCATCCGGGAAGACGATGTCCGTCAAAGCTATTTGGACATCGTCATTGTTGGTGGTGGTCCGACTGGTGTTGAATTAGCCGGATCATTGGCTGAGTTCAAAAAATTTATCCTGACCAAAGAGTATCCGGAGCTGGATGCTTCAGAAATGCAAATCCATCTGATCCAGGGCGGCAAAGAATTACTTGACAGCTTTTCGGACAAAGCTTCCATCAAAGCCCGTAAATACCTTGAAGAACTTGGTGTGGATGTGCTCACCGACGTCAGGGTAATCAACTATGACGGCAATGAAATAAGCCTGAATGACGGCAGAAAACTCTATACCCGGAAAGTCATCTGGGCTGCAGGGATTACAGGAAAAAGATTTGAAGGGATTCCTGAAACTTGCTACACCCGTGACCATCGCCTGAAAACAGATACCTATAATCGTGTGGAAGGCATCGAAGGTGTATTTGCTCTTGGAGATGCGGCTTATATGGAGGAGGGAATTTACAAAGGCCATCCACAAGTTGCACAACCTGCCATCCAGCAGGCCAGATTACTTTCCAATAATCTGAATAGACTTGCTAAAGGGAAAGAGATGAAACCTTTTCATTACCATGATCTGGGAAGTATGGCTACGATAGGGCGAAACAAAGCAGTGGCAGATCTCCCATTTCTTAAGACCCAAGGATTCCTCGCCTGGGTGCTCTGGCTGTTTGTCCACCTCAAATCAATCCTGGGTGTCAAAAACAAAATCTTTGTCTTCTTCAATTGGGTATGGTCGTACTTTACGTTGGATCAGAGTCTGCGGATTATGATCAGGCATAAGACCAGAATGAATAATGAATAAGGAACATTCGAACGAACAGGGATCAAACAACACGCCACGCATTTCACTGTTTCTTCACAGAACTCACCCCTGGCCCCTCTCTTAAAAATGATTTTGCATTCGAAAATGACATTGCAAAAGAGAGGGGTGAAATGTTAAATTGTGATACCGTTGATATTTCATTGACAAAGCATAAATACTAATCTTTCATATAATCATACCTCCCCTCTCTTCCATTAGAACCTGTCACCAACAGCACACTCCTGAACAAAAGAGAGGGTCGGGGGTGAGTTCTGCAAAATCCAAAAGTGCGGATGTGATACTTGCCTTACTCCCCCACCGGCGTCTGCAGCATCAACGATTTGTCAGAAATGAAATCATAAAGGGTCATCCCTCTGATTTCATATAATGCCATCCAGAACTCACGCACTGACTGCAGATATCCTCTGCGCGCACTTTCCTGGTCTGCAAGGGCCAGGTTGAGATCCGTGACTGAAATCTTTCCAATGAGATATCGCTGATACGAAATTTCATAACGCTTGCGTGCTGCCTCCAGATAACGCTCGGCAATTTCTGCATTTCGTTGCACGAGATCAAATTGCTGGGCGCGCAAGACAACAGTGCGTCTGAAATTTTCCTTCTCCTGATCAACTTGTCGTTGTTCTAATTCCAAATTAGAAAGTGCTACTTCACGACGAGCTTTGGATTTACCCCAATCTGCAATAGGCACGGAGATACCAAAGGTGACTACTTCCTGATCAATGAGGTCTGTATATACTTGCTCAAGCTCAGAGCCTGTCTGCGTGAGACCAAAACTACCCTGCAATCTGGCCGTGATTCCAGATTCCCCTTTGGCGCGATGCACTTCCATGTTTGCTTCCATGAGCCTGCGGTCAAAGGAGACCACATTACTTCTGTTTTGCATCGCAAATGCCAAGGCCTTTTCTTCATCGATCAGGATAGTCGGCAACGTATAAGGAGGTATTAATTCAAACATGATTTCTCCTTGCAGATCTAAAAAATCGCGTAACTGTTCTGCATTCGTCTGCATATCCAGTTGCGCCGCAGCCAGTCGTGTTTCGGCTTGCATGGCATTGATTTCAACCTGTAGTAAATCTGTCTCTGCTATTTTACCGACTTCATAACGACCTCTGGAGAGTACAAGCAGGGTGTCTGCGTTTGCTTTGTCTTGCTCTGCTGCCGCTGCATCCAATTGACTGATGAGGAGATTGAAAAAATACGAAGCTCCCTGGTTCGCGACCGCTTCCATTTGTTCAGCGTATATTTTCTCACTCTCTCTATACACCATGGGTTCAATCTTTCTGCGCCATTTCATTTCGTTAAATTGAAACAGTGGCTGATCAAAAGCAAAATTTATAGGTGTGGAGAGATAGGACCTGTAAGCAGGATTACCTTCCGTCGCAAACTGATCAAGTCTTCTCAATCCGCTTCCAAAATATACGGTTCCTCCTGTCAGTGAAACATCTTGCCGAAGGGAAACATTGAGGCTATTGTCCATAAACGCCCTTTCAACATATAACACCTCTCCATTGGGTTGCGTGACAGGTTCAATTGAACGGTTGAATAATGGAAGTGTGCTGGCATTGAGCAGAATGGCTGGTTTGAAATCAGCGAGAAAAGACTGATAGGTCCAGTAGTTTCTTTTCCACCTTGTCGAAGCTAATAATGCATCAGGTGCATCACTCTGTGCCAGAGCAACCACTTCCTCGAGCGTCAGCCGATATGCCCCTTGCGCATTGATATGTTGTGTAAACAAAACAATGACCAACATACCCACCATCCTGATCCTGTGTAAATGTAATTTCATCATAAGCTTATCTGTTCAACGATATGGTATATGTAATAACCTCTTGTTTCTATTTTCAATATTTCGCACGGAGTGCACGGAGAAAAAAAATAACTCTTTCACTGCTCACTGCTCACTTCACACCTTATACCCTTTATATGATTCTACAATATAAAATCGCGCAACGACGCAAAGCCGCAACGGTGCAAAGACGCAGTTAAGAATTACCTTCATTTTTCACTTTTCATTTTTCACTTTTCACTTACTAGTCGGTTCTCAACGCCTCAATCGGATCCAGTCTCGCAGCTTTCTGCGCTGGAAAAATGCCAAAGGCAAGACCAATGGAAGCAGCCACTCCAAAGGAGAGAACAATAGACCACCATGAAATAATCGTAGGAATCTCCGCCGCTGTTGAAATCGCACTTGCTGCCGCTATCCCAAGGAATACACCCATTAACCCACCAATCGTACTCACCAATACAGCTTCGATCAGGAATTGAATCACGATATCCTGATGTGTAGCGCCAAGCGCACGACGCAAACCAATCTCTTTGATCCGCTCATACACGGAGGCCAGCATGATGTTCATGATGCCAATACCTCCAACCAACAAAGAAATCCCTGCAATCACGGCAAGCACCATATTGAAGATGTCCTGTGTCTTTTGTTCTTGTTGCAATAACAGCTCTGGTATCTCCATGTTAAAATCCACCTGACCTTCGTGCCTTCGCTTGAGTAATCGGGCAATCACATCAGCAGTAGGTTGAAGGAATTTTGAATCATTTACTCTGACGACCAACCTATCAATCTGATGGATTTCAGTTTCTTCATTCCCATCACCACGTCCTTGTCGGCCGAGATGCTCTTTACGGATGACTGAGCGGTCGCCGAAACGAATCAGGGATACATCAATCGGAATAAATATATCCGAATTGAGGTCGCGAAGTCCAAGGGAGGTAAGTGTTTCACGGGTTGCAACCCGCTTGTCCAGGACACCGATGATGGTAAAATAGTTATTGCCACATTTGATAGATTGTCCAACCGGATCCTTGCCGCTGAATAATTTGGTCTCCACATTTTTACCAATGACACATACAGGCAAAGCGCTTCGCAGATGCTCCTCTGTAAATAAAGTACCCTTGTAAGTCTCGAGTCGGTTGAGTTCAAAAAAACTATTGGTGACGCCGACACAACGGATATCGAGGATCTTCCCGTTGTAGATTGCTTTGGTTTGCCTGATGATCTCAGGACTGACGAGATCAACAGAAGCAATGCTCTTGATTACTTCAATATCTCTTTTAGACATCCCGGGTGCCCAGGTCTTCAAGTCTGACTCATTATCCGGAGTGGAGGTTGTTGATTCTTCCTCACCTTCTTCTCCTGTGTTTTTATCAGGGGCTTTGTGGGTGAATACGATATTGTTGGTCCCGATGAGACGCATCTGGTCAAGGATAAATTTCTTGGCACCTGATCCGATAGCGAGCATAGCTATGACGGCTGCCACGCCAAAAACAACTCCCAGTGCAGTGAGAATACCACGGAGTTTGTTGACCAGCACGCTCTGGACAGCGATATTAAACAGGAATAGTAATCTTTCCTTCATTTGACTTGATTTCAGATGATCAGAAAATGATTATTGTTCCACCGCTATCCTGATCCTGGGGAGCATCATCAGCCTTGACCGTCTTAGCGAGTTCATTTTGAATTTTCATCCGCTCAGCCAGTTCGGACTCCATCTTTGCTTTTGCATTTGCTTTTTCAGTGGCGTCGAGGTAGATAAAGGGGATTTCTGCTTCTGTTTCGGGGGCATTCAGGCTTAATTGTTCTCCTTTCAGAAGTCCTGCTGCAACGCATATGGAAATATCATTGGAAGGTCCGGTGACCACTTCTTGTCTGACATACCCGGATTTAGATTTCTTGTAGACAAAGCTCACACTATCCACCTGGATAGCTTCAAGTGGTACCTGCAGGCAAGCTGGAATGGAATCGGTCAAAATGGATATACCAGTCGTCATAGCCGGCCGCAATAATGAGTCAATGGAAGAAAGCAGGATAATGACTTCAAAAACCTTGGTGTCGAAGTTGCGCACCTGTTCACCGATATTGGCCTTCGTCAGCACCATACCTGAAAACTCTTTACCGGGGAAGGCATCGACTGTGATTTTTGCTTTTTGTCCGGGGATTACTTTGGTGATATCTACTTCATTGATGTACGCTTTGGTAATCATCTCGCTCAGGTCGGGCAGCTCAGCGATCACCGGGTCCCAGGAGGAGACTTGTGATCCGGGACCACGCTTTCCGTTCCAGTCCCTGGCATAGATCACCATTCCTGACTTAGGGGCCGTCACGGTCATCTGGCTTTGCAATTCCAACAGTCTGTTCAGTTTAAACTCCTGCTGGCGGTAGGAAGCATTGATCTCTTCGATCTGAGCTATTGATTTTTCCTTGGTGAGGGTCAACTTATTTTCAAGCTGGCTGAGTTCACGTTGGGAGCGCTCCAGGTCAAGTTTGGCTTGTTGCTTGATGGCTTCCGGCTCGTATTTGCTGAGTTCTAAGGAAAGTTCTTTCTCTTTCAACGAAAACCGGATATTGACCAATTGATCGCGAAGGCTTCGCATTTCAATGGCGGTATCAATCTTGGCCTGATCGAGCTGGGTGACGATCTTGTCAATCTCTGTCTGGGACTCCTTGATTTTGCCGTCCATTTCAGTGCGATCGAGAGAGGCGATAAACTGGCCTTGCTGAACGACCGTGCCTTCCGGGACCAGATTGGCAATGGTGACCTGGTACAAACCCACGGTACGCAGACCATCCGGGCCTTTGATTTTTTCAGAGCGGCGGGCGAGTAGTTCGCCCGGTGCATGAATAGTGACTGGGAGTGGAGCTTCCTTTACCTCGGCGATGAGGTCTTCAACTTCTCCAGATTTAGCAGGATCCTTCAACAGGAAGTAGGCACCGATAGCCAGCAGAGGGATGCCAATCAGCGCAAATAGCCGGGTTCGTTTCATATGGGGTGAGTAAAAGTTGGATGACGTATAAGGTTCAAAACAGGATATAAAAAGGTTTTATTGTACAGAAGGCTAATGATTCCCAGAAGGAAGGTAAGGGGGGTCAAACTTTAAATTAAAATCCATGAAAAAGTTGGTTTACATTGATGCACAATTCACATAGCGAATTGTAGATTTGTTTCTATAACCTGAATCATACCATGTCACATATCATCAATTTTTCAGCAGGACCTTCTATCTTACCCAAAGTCGTTTTTGAGGAAGCCTCCAAGGCAGTGCTGGACCTCAATGGGAGCGGGCTTTCTATCCTGGAAGTGTCCCACCGTTCAGCTTATTTTGAGCCAATCCTGCATGAGGCAATGGCCCTGGTGCGCGAGCTACTTGGCCTTTCGGATGATTATGAAGTTATGTTCCTATCGGGTGGAGCGAGTACCCAGTTTTTTATGACGGTGATGAACCTGCTCCCGGAAGGCAAAAAAGCAGCCTATGTGGACACCGGGGTTTGGGCCAGCAAAGCCATCCATGAAGCCAAAATGATCGCTTCTATAGATGTGATCGCCAGTTCGAAGGATAAGAACTATAGCTATATCCCTAAAGGGTTTGATATTTCCCCTGATTTCGAATATCTGCATACGACCAGTAATAACACTATATATGGTACGCAGTACCAAAGCTGGCCGGATAGTCCTATCCCGATGGTCTGTGACATGTCATCTGATATATTTTCGAAGCCGATCGAACCTCACCGTTTTGGCCTTATCTACGCCGGTGCCCAGAAGAACCTGGGCCCCGCGGGTGTTACGCTGGTGATCGTGCGAAAAGACATGCTCGGTAAAATCAATAAGACACTGCCGACCATGCTGCGATATGAGACCCATATCCAGAATGAATCCATGTACAATACACCTCCTGTTTTCCCTATCTATGTAAGCATGCTTACGCTGAGATGGCTTAAAAAGCTGGGAGGACTAGGTATGATGCAGCAGATGAATGAAAGAAAGGCAAAGCATGTATATGATGTCATTGATTCCATTCCATTTTACAAAGGTCATAGTGTGCCTGAAGACCGCTCAAGAATGAATGTTACCTTCAATCTGGAAGATGCTGCGCTTAACAAAGAGTTTCAGACCTATTGTGAAGACGCCGGATGTGACGGGCTGAAAGGTCATAAATCCGTTGGAGGCTTCAGGGCTTCCATCTACAATGCCATGCCCGAGGACGGAGTGAAGATAATAGCTGAAGTCATGAAAGAGTTCGCATTGAAACATGCGTAGCCGCCAGACCCGTACGTCAGTTCGCTGGCAGGGCATTCACCTCCCACTTTTGATCATTGAAGAACCTAGAATTGATACACGAGTATCGCTGGGCAAAACCTCCGCATATCTTCGAATTCCTTATACAGCACCGAGAGAATTCAAGCAGGAAAAATTGATCTGGGCTAAAAAATGGTTACTGGAGACCTTGACTGACAAACCTGAACTGGCTCAGCGTTTCAAAAACAAAGAATACCGGACCGGACAAGTCATCAAAACGGCTTTCAAAAGCTTCATCCTGCATCTGTCCACTAACAATGCAAAATCAACTGGGACGGCGCGTGTAGAAGACAATAACCTCATCCTGAGTCTCCCGAAGCTGGAAAACAATGATTATTACACCCGGGACTTTGTCAATACGCTTATATCAAAAGGAATCTCCGCTGATCTCTTACCTGTTTTCACAGAACGGGTGCATGACTACAACCGGATTCATTTTAAGGAGCGCATCAACAGCATACGACTGAAATATATTCACAGTCGTTGGGGAAGTTGTGCCAACACCGGCAATATAAATTTCTCTACTAAAATATTACTTGCACCTACCAATATCATGGATCACATCATCATCCATGAGTTAGCGCATCTAAAAGAGATGAATCACGGATCCCGATTCTGGAAGTGGGTGGAGAAGGGTGATCCCGATTATCTGAAGCATGAGGCATGGTTGAAGAAGTTTGGGGACAAGCTTGACTTTTAAAAAAAGGCGAAGGCTGATGCTAAGGCGAAGCTTTAAAAGTGAAGAGTTAAAAGTGAAGAGTGAATAGTGATTGTTAAGCTATGATTCGATTACTCCAGATAACCATCCTCTGTTTCCTTTTTTCTTGCAAGGATGAAAAGGCTCCTGACACCGATACTGCTATTGCAGAACCAAAATCCAATGACTGGATTTTTATGCAGCGGGTATACCCTGCGGGGCAAATTGAACCTGCATCTTATAAATCAGTCAGAGCTTACCGGCAGGAGAAAGAGATTGAATTGCAAACGCGGTATAATCGTTCAAGCTGGGAATATGCAGGAGCCACCAATGTAGGCGGACGAGTTACTGATGTAGAGATATTAAAGTCTAATCCAAACATATACTATGCTGGTGCTGCTTCCGGTGGCGTGTTTAAATCTCTAAACTCTGGCAGCACCTGGCAACCTGTATTTGACAGCCAACTTGCTTTGTCCATAGGGGATATTGCCATAGCGCCTGCTGATGAAGAAATAATCTATGTAGGGACTGGCGAACCTAATGCAGGCGGAGGCTCTATTGCGTATGATGGAAATGGGGTGTTTCGTTCTGACAACGGGGGTGCAACATGGTCACATCTTGGACTTGAGGATATCGGGTCGGTGGGTAAGATCATCGTTCATCCAGAGAACCCTGACATTGCTTATGTAGCTGCGATGGGGCACTTGTTTAGCAGTGGACCGGAAAGAGGACTCTACCGCACTCTCGATGGTGGACAGCAATGGGAGAAAGTGCTTTTCATCAATGATTCTACAGGCATCATAGACCTGGCGATGCATCCTACGAATCCTGAAATAATCTATGCCGCAGCATGGCAACGTGTGCGTACTGCGCACAGAAAGGCTTATGGCGGCCCATCCTCCGGCATTTACAAATCACAGGATGGAGGAAGCACCTGGCAAAAACTGATGGCAGGACTTCCTGAAGCTGCGGGACGAATTGGCATTACGATTTCTCCTGCTGATCCGGATATTCTTTATGCCATGTATGAGCATGAAACCACCGGATACCTCAAAGGGATCTATCGCTCGAATAATAAAGGATCTACCTGGGTGACCAGAAGTCTTGCAGGCATTAATGATCCTCCCTATTCATACTGGTTCGGAAAAATCATAGCTGATCCTCTGGATACCAATGCAGTATACTTAACCAGTCTCGATTTGTACAAATCAACGAATGGTGGGATGAGTTGGAATGATATATTCACTAACATGCATGCCGACCAGCATTCGGTCGCATTTGATCCGGACAATCCGGATATCATTTTGGTTGGTAATGACGGAGGTGTATATCGTGGTGAAGACGGCGAGTTTCAAGCTGATCACTTGAATACATTGCCAATCACACAATTCTATACCTGCGAAATTGATCGCACATTTCCGGAACGATTGTATGGAGGGGCGCAGGACAATGGTACTGTCAGGACAACAACGGGCTCAACCGATGATTGGCGGAATATTTATCCTGGTGATGGATTTCGTGTGCTGGTTGATCCTGTGGACAATAGCTATGTCTATGCAGAATATCAATATGGAGTTTTTGGAAGATCCACCAATGGCGGGTCATCCTTCAATATTGCATTGGATGGAATAATACCGGGAGATCGATTTAATTGGAACACACCGTTTGTGTTGAATCCATTAGACCCTTCCATGTTGTATATCGGCAGCCAACGACTTTACAGATCTGAAGACCATGCTGAAAGTTGGGTGGCGATCAGTCCGGATCTCACGGAAAACAATTCTCCTGAGGTCTCGCCCTATGGCACGATAACAACCATCGCTGTATCGCCGGTCAATGACCAGATCATATATGTAGGTACAGACAACAGCAATGTGCAGGTTTCTGCTGATGGTGGCAATACATGGACATTAGTTTCCTCATCGCTACCTGACCGATGGGTCACTAGCGTGGCGGCAGATCCTGCTGATCCGTTTACAGCCTATGTGACATTCTCCGGGTATAGATTTGGCGAAAGTGTTGCACACATCTATAAGACAGAAGACCTTGGTGCATCATGGACGGCTATATCAGGAGACCTACCGGATATGCCGGTCAATGACTTGATTGTCACCCCCTCATTAAGACATCTGTATATAGCAACTGACATTGGTGTATTCTATTCCACCGATAAGGGGTTGCATTGGGAACTAGTCAGCAATGGGCTTCCGAATGTGGTCATTACTGACATCACTTACCATGCAGCGGAAAATATATTGGTTGCAGCCACCTACGGACGAGGGATGTACAAAATTTCACCCGAAGCTGAAATCACTTCAGTTGAAAATGTAGCTGCTGGAAATCCTCTCAGTATAAAAGCGTATCCCAATCCATTTACCGAGCAGGTGACTGTTGAGTTCAATGCATGTGTCAGGCAAGTCTATGCCATCGAGATGATCGATCTGGATGGTAAGCTGATAAAAACAATACATCATGGTTCGTTACAGGAAGGACCGCACTCTTTTAGCGTGGATGCCGGTTCGGTTCCGGCTGGAGTGTATTTTTTAAGTGTGGGTTGTCAGGATCGTTCTTATGATTCGGTGGTGACGGTGTGTCGGCAAAGTTGGTATTAAGTGCTGACTTCATCGACCTTTAAGTCGCGAAATAAAAGCCAACCGATACTGATTGTCCATGCAATAAAATTAAAACCCTCAAAATAGGTGGACTTAATTGAGTCAATAATACTCTTTTGCTCCAATGAATAGGCGTATGGAGACAACCTAAAGATCTTATGGAAATCTTCCATTGTAAAATAGGCAAGCATCATCGCCAAGAAAATAGCTGAAAATGCCAGCAGTGGCTTATTATTGATTTTCTTCTTCATAAATAAATATGCTGCTACGAAAGCCAAATAGACAAAAATACAAAGCACTATATTAATAACCATAAAGGGAGAATTTAGAATAGCCGTATAACCTCCGCATAACAAATAGGCAGCCATCCTAATGAGTATGTACAGAATCAGACCTGACAGAAATACTGCGCACTTTTTCTTTGTTAATTTCACTATAAAAGCTCGTTGCAATCCCAAATTAACAATTATTCATGCTACAAGAGTTGATTTGGTTCACAGCAGATAAACTATCAATACACGCCAGTTGGGAACATTATAACTAATGGAGTTGCATTGCCCGGTCACTATAAAAACTTTTCCAAACAAAGTAAAATGAACCTAGCAAACTGGATAATGAAAAGAACAAATCCCTTTGTTCTGACTTAAACCACACCCCTATACTAAAGTCACCGCTTAACATATGGTGAATTTGCCAAAAATTACCACCGAATAAACCAAGTCCTAATATTATATATATCCCTATAAACATAAATATCAAGGCAATAATTGATAGTTTGTATTTATTTAAAATAACTCCTCCAATAAAGTACATAATAATTAAAATTGGAATCATCGGCAAACACCTTGTTACAATTAGAAGCAATAAACTCCTAGTATAGGGCCCTATTGCTGAACTAAGTGGAATATTACCACCAGCACCCCATACAAACGAAGAAAAAATAATTATTGCTGATATAACAATACTAACTACTACCATTAATAGTAATGATTTTATTATATTTCTAAATACAATAAAATATTTATTCACAGTCGATATGATTAATTACTAATTACTGTTGCTTCGCTTAAAACCGATTAATTTGACTCTAATTAAATTTAAAATTAGAAAAATTACATTGCCAAATAGGAACCCCAAAATCATCAAGGGTCCAAAAGGCAAAATAAGTTTATGGTAACTGTATAACAGACTATCACTCTTAGGCGAATCTGGCAAGAGGATATCAATTATAAAAAACAAAATACTTGTAAGAATATAAATCCCTAATATCATCCCCATTCCATAGAATAGGCTCTTCAGAAACCCCTCAGTTTGTCGAAATATTCCAAATTTATTATAAAAAAAGAGCAGAAACAAATTAGCAATTGAAAGTGGAAAAAGAAATATAATATTAAAAACAAAAATGACTATAATATTCCAAGGCATCATCCCTGAATTTAATCGTCCACTTAGTAATTCTTCATACGGATTATAAATATAATTCCAAGGAAGAGTCACCGAAAGTGAACAAATGTATACTTGAAGAATAAAATAGCCTAAAGCCATAAATACCCTCAATATTTTTAAATTTATATTTATTCGCATGTTACAAAATTAACAAGAACCGAAGATTTTAACTTACTATTCAACAAGCTAAAATTAATACGTACATACTCAGGATATTTAATTGTTACAAGTCCCCCATGATTACTTATAAAATTAGCTACTTCAGATTGCAAATTTTGCCACGTGAAATTTCCAATCTCATAGTAATCCTCATCATCACAACCATCGCTAAATAAATCAGCATACCATTTGATTGCATTTCTTGTATGAGCCCTATCAACAGCCCTTACATAAAATTCAAAGTGATTGTTCTGTATCCCTCCGACCAACCACATCTTGTTGTAGCTAAAGTTGGCTGATACCTTTAGCCCAAAGATAAATAATCATGGGAAGAGGGAAAGACATCAGCATGCCTGATCATATTGGTCGATGTGAGGAATCCGGACTGAGCGCA
>JANNSS010000030.1:0-5727 GCA_031402955.1 Saprospiraceae bacterium | reverse complement strand
ATTGAAGCCTTCTGGATTTCTATTTCTCATGCTCCGCTGTTTTGTGTTGGTATCAATTGTGCCCTGGGTGCTGCAGAGATGAGGCCTTATATCGAGAGCCTTTCACAGATCGCCAATGTGCCGCTGATCGTATTCCCTAATGCAGGATTACCAAATGAACTTGGTGGTTATGATCAGACGGCAGAAGTGATGAAAGGACTGATGCTCGAATTTGGAAAAAGCGGATTTTTCAATATCGCAGGTGGTTGCTGCGGTACTACGCCTGACCATATTCGCGCTATCGCCAATGCAGTGGTAGATCTTCCTCCACGCGTGATACCTCTGGCAAATCCATACACACAACTCAGCGGTATGGAACCGCTGACCATCCGGCCTGAAAGCAACTTTGTCAATATCGGCGAACGAACCAATGTCACAGGTTCTGCAAAATTTGCCAAACTCATCCGTGATGAAAAATACCAGGAAGCCCTGAGTGTCGCACTGCAACAAGCGGAAAGTGGTGCGCAGGTACTTGATATCAACATGGATGAAGGACTGCTGGATTCCAAACAAGTGATGGTCGAGTTTCTACACTTGATGGGTTCTGAACCGGATATCGCCAAACTGCCCTTCATGATTGATTCCTCTAAATGGGATATCATCGAAGCGGGACTGCAATGTGTGCAGGGCAAGTGTATCGTCAATAGTATCTCCATGAAAGAAGGAGAGGCTGCGTTTATACATCATGCACGCCTGGTGAGAAAATATGGTGCAGCCGTCGTCGTGATGGCTTTCGATGAAGATGGGCAGGCGGATACCATCGACCGCAAAGTTTCGATCTGTGTGCGTGCATATAAATTGCTGACCGAGACTGTTGGCTTTCCTCCGCAAGACATCATATTTGATCCAAACATCTTTGCAGTAGGCACCGGTATCGTCGAGCACAATGAATACGCGATCAACTTTATCGAAGCGACACGCATGATCAAGTCCCTCTGTCCCGGGGCTAAGATCAGCGGCGGCGTGAGTAATATTTCATTTTCATACCGGGGTAACAATGCTGTGCGGGAAGCGATGCATGCGTCATTCCTCTATCATGCCATCAAGTCAGGGATGGATATGGGGATCGTCAATGCGGGAATGATCGAAGTGTATGAAGAAGTGGAACCGGAATTGTTGAAAAAAGTTGAGGACGTGCTTTTCAATCGTCATCCGGATGCTACAGAAGCATTGACGACCTATGCAGAAGATGTCAAGTCATCCGGAAAGATTATTCAACGCGAACAAGCATGGCGCGAGGAGAATGTGCAGGAGCGATTGAAACATTCGCTGGTGCGTGGGATTACAGAATATATCGAAATAGATACTGAAGAAGCCCGGTTGCAATACGAGCGACCGCTTGAAGTGATTGAAGGTCCTTTGATGGATGGCATGAATGTGGTTGGTGAGTTGTTTGGACAAGGAAAAATGTTTCTGCCGCAAGTCGTAAAAAGTGCCCGTGTGATGAAGACGGCGGTGGCGTACCTCACTCCTTTCCTGGAAGCGGATAAGCGGGTAGGGGATGCGACGGCGAAAGGAAAAATACTGATGGCTACCGTCAAAGGAGATGTGCATGATATCGGAAAGAACATCGTCGGTGTTGTGCTGGCTTGTAACAACTATGATATCGTGGACCTCGGCGTGATGGTGCCCGCAGAAAAAATACTGCGCATCGCGCGGGAAGAAAAAGTAGATATCATCGGCCTGAGTGGACTGATCACGCCTTCGCTGGATGAGATGGTGCATGTGGCTGCGGAGATGGAACGTGAAGGATTTATCTTGCCACTGATGATTGGTGGTGCTACAACATCGAGATTGCATACTGCGCTAAGGATTGAACCCAAATATCATAAAGGACCTGTAGTTCATGTGCTAGATGCGTCCAAGGCTGTTGGTGTTGCATCCCAATTGCTGTCGGATGATAAAGTAAAACGTGCTGCTTACCTGGCGGAGATCAAGGCGAGTTATGAGCAGATGCGTGTGGCGAGAGAAGGTAAAAACACAAAACGTTTTATCACACTCGAAGCAGCGCGTAAGAACAGGTATCAACCGGACTGGGCGTCTTATGATCCTCCTGTTCCAAACAAAACAGGAGTGTGGGCGCTTAAGGATTATGATCTGAGTGAGTTGCGAAAATATATTGACTGGACGCCGTTCTTCTCCAGTTGGCAACTGGCGGGAAAATATCCGGAGATCCTCAAGGATCCTATTGTAGGGCATGAGGCTAAAAAACTCTTTGATGATGCGCAGGCGATGCTGGATAAAATCATTGCCGGTAAGTGGATCAAAGCGAATGCGGTGGTTGGATTATTTCCGGCGTGTAGTGATGTGGATGATGTTATCATTATGGCCCCTAAATCCCCTATGCTTCGACCTGCTGATACTCAACCTAGTGCTACAGCTCAGCAACCAGGGGACCCTTTTATAGAGGAAATACGGGTGCATCATCTTCGTCAACAAGTGGCGAAGGCGCCGGGGCAGCCGAATTATTGTTTGTCGGACTTCATTGCTCCGGTAGAGAGTGGCAAGCAAGATTACATTGGAGGGTTTGCGGTGACTGCGGGGCTGGAGATTGAAGACAAGGTGAAAGAATTTGAAGCCATGCATGATGATTACAATGCGATCTTATTGAAGGCATTGGCGGATCGTTTTGCGGAGGCATTTGCTGAGCGGATGCATGAGCGGATGCGTACGGAGTGGTGGGGATTTGCCACTGATGAAAACCTGGACAATGATACTTTGATTGACGAAGGCTATCGCGGTATACGTCCAGCTCCCGGATATTCTGCGTGTCCTGATCATACAGAGAAGGCGCTGTTGTTTGAATTGCTCGATGTACCTGCGCAGGCTGGGATCACGCTGACCGAAAGTATGGCGATGTATCCAGCGGCGAGTGTGAGTGGATGGTATTTCTCCCATCCGGAGAGTAAGTATTTTGCAGTGAGTGGGATTGATAGAGATCAGTTGGAGGATTATGCGAAAAGGAAGGGGATGAGTATTCCACAGATGGAGAGGTGGTTGAGTCCGTTGTTGTGAAACTGTTCTAACCCCCTACCCCCTGGAAGGGGGACCAGATCAATCATTTATTTGATTTTTTTCTAAAAAAAGACAAATGATATTGGTAGCATGTGGCTGCCAATGGCAGGATCATACAAGTCCTGTTTCTATTTCTTAAATTATCTCAGCAGCCTCCTGGCTGCAGGCAGGGGCACTATAGTGATAAGCTCTCACGGTCTCACGCTCTCACTCGCATGGCTATATCGATCAGGTGTCTGGTATAATCAGCCATGAACAAGGGAATATTTAACAATCCATCATTTAAGTTCAGGTTCTTTAGCGAATATCGGATTCGTAAGGGAGGTGAGTAAGTTTTATGATAATAGGCGAGACTCTTGCTTCTTATATTTTCATCCGATTTCACTTCAACGGGTATTATCGTGTTCTTATATTGAATGAGGAAGTCCACTTCTGCTATGCCTTCAGAAGTCCAATATCTCGGTGTCGTTTCAAATTGCGGAAGAATGGCTTGTAGTATATAATTTTCAGTGAGGGCTCCTTTAAACTCCGTAAACAATCGGTTACCTTCTTTAAACGCCATAGGATCTAATTGGGCCAGGCTCCTCAACAACCCAACATCCAAAAGATATATCTTGAATGCGGACAAATCATCATATGCTGACAAGGGAAGGTTTGGTTTTATACACCTGCTCACCTTATATACGAGTCCTGCCTGTGTAAGCCAAAGCAATGCATCTTCATAGTCCCTGGCACGAGCTCCGGTTTTGACAACCTGAAACATAAATTTTTTATTCTCCCTGGCCAATTGGGATGGAAGTGAATTCCAGATAAAGCCAATTTTGGGGATATCCTTTGTCGCCGTATGTTTTGAAAAATCCAATGCATACGCATTTTGGATATTGCTCAGTTGCCGCTGGACCAGTTCAACATCATTGGTTTCAAGTAAGGTGCTGGCTGGTTCGGGCAAGCCACCTGAAATAAAATACATTTTAAACTTCTCCACGAGGTCATTGAAAAAGATGTCAGGAATAGGCTCAATTTGCTCAATGGATTCCAGGTAATTGTTCAAGGAAGGATTCAGCCCATTGAGAAATTCTGAAAAAATTAAGGGGTGCACAGAAACAAAATCTACTTGTCCGACAGGGAATGATCCTTCTTTGCCGAGCGTAATCCCAAGTAATGAACCAGCTCCGGCGACCATGTATTCCGGTGCGTTTTCATGGAAGTATTTTAAGGAATTTAGTGCTGGACGGCATTCTTGAATCTCATCGAAAATAATGAGTGTATCTCCCGGTGTAATCGTGGCTCCATTGATTAGGGATAAATTTTGAAGAATCCTGGTGACGTCCTTTGTCTTTTCAAAAAACTGAGCGAGTTCAGGTTTTTCTTCGAAATTGAAGTAGGCTGTTTGCTTAAATTCACTGGCACCAAAAGCTTTCAAAAGGGATGTCTTTCCTACCTGCCGTGCTCCCATCAAGAGGAGAGGCTTTCGGTAGGCCGAATGCTTCCATCGAGTTAAATCTGCTATTAATCTTCGTTTAAAGTCGATTTTTTCCAATATTTGGTTTGTTTTATGTGAATTTTATCACATTTTGATAACTAATTATTGGCAAATATAGGCCGTTTTGACCTAAGATGCAAATCACAAATGACTTTTACGTCAGGGGCTGAACCCCCTTCCTACAGGAGCGCCCTTTCAGGGCTTTTCAGATTACTGATTACCCAACATTGAATACCGATTACTCAATACTGATTACTGATTACTGATTACCTCTTACTCTCTCACTCTCTTACTCTCTTACACAGGCCGTATCTTACACCTATGACATTGTCCACTCACACAACTCCCGGCACACACATCAAGCCTTCCACGCGAAAGAAACTCAAGGAGCAAGTCCAGGAGGAAAAACAGGTCATTGTGCATTGTCACTATAGCTGTACCAATCCGTATGGTATGTACATCCGCATCTGGCCCTCCACGTATCTGATCGCCAGGGATGTGCAACATCGTAGCGAGTTGGTCCATGCAGAGAACATACCGCTGGCGCCTGATTGGATGCCTGTAGCGCCCGGAACGAAAAGTCAGTTTACCTTAATCTTCAGTGGTCTGCCGAAGGATTGTCAGCGGTTTGACCTGGCGGAGATCATTCCACAGGAGGGTGGGTTTTTTGTGGCGGATATTGAGAGGAATGAGATGGATGTGTATGAAGTGGAGATGGAAGAGTAGCATTCAATCTTTCCGCCCTTCTGCCGCGGTTGCTGAGCTGTAGCACATGGTTGAGGGATGGCAGGTCGAAGCATTCTGCCTTTCTGCCTAATGAAAAGAGATGGATGTTTATGAAGTCGAGATGGAGGAGTAGGATTCAATCTTTCCACCCTTCTGCCCCATAAAAGAAGATGGGGGAATAGGTATTTAAATCGTCAGGAAAAATAACCTACACACGTTTATTCCAGTAGTATTTAATAAACCAATTAGTGAACCTTGACTTTCTTTTAGTATCCCAAATTTTTTCGGTTCCTCTTTTCTTAAAATGATTGATCAAGCGGAAAGGTTTTTCATCAATCGAATTATCAAAGAAATAACATTGATAGGCTAGCTCAGCAGCTTCAAATAAAAAACCTAATGATCTATAGTACCGGGACTCAATTTTGTCTTCTGGAACAGCATGTCCTTTTAGCTTTATTCTAACC
>JANNSS010000029.1:0-20978 GCA_031402955.1 Saprospiraceae bacterium | reverse complement strand
GATAAGTCCACGGACCTTATTGACCACATCAAAAGAAGTCCAGCCTTGTGGTTTGTCAACAAGGATCATTGCTCCGCCTATAAAATCTGCTGATTCGGGAGCAGTTACAACTTTAAGGGCGCTACTAATAACGAATGAATTTTTATATTAAATTCTTTCAATGTGCTGACCATCAAGAAGGCTTCTCAATCTAATGAGGTTATTAGAGGCGCCCTAAAGGTCCAATGAAAATCAGTTCTGCCAGTGATAGAGAGCGCCGGATTAAACAACATCAGGCTTTTGGTGAATTATTTTTTGAAGATCGCGTAGACCTGCATTCCCAATCCTGCGAGGATGACGAATGGTGCAAGGGTGATCCTTATGGGGCTGTAGATCACGCTCTCATCCCAAACATTTGGGTCAGACATACCGCCTCCGAGCATCAGGATCAATCCAAGGGCAATCAAGGCGCAACCAATACCCATATAGAGATAGTTTTGTTTATTGAACAGTAAGGGAAAGGACTGCACATTCTTGGCGCTGCTGCTACGACGTTGGGTTTGAACTGAAGTTGCAGGCTTATTGGAAGCGACTTTTTTCTTTATTGGTTTTGGATCCTGGCTCATATCAGATATATAACGAGAGCCAAAGATATGTAATTAGAGGATTATGGGGGTTAATTAGGGTTAAAACTGCTTAGTAGGTTAGGGCTTAGAAGGTTAGAAGTTTGCGGGGTGGAAGTTGATGGGTTTATTGGTTGATGGGTTGATGGGTTTATTGGTTGATGAGTCTATGGTGGAAAAGGCTGAAGAGGTTAAAGAGGCTTAAGAAGCCTAAGGGATAAAAGGAGCAAAGGCTGAATGGAGCAAGGGGTAATTAAACTGCGGCGCTGCGGCTCCCGCTACCCGTACGGGGCGGGATCTAAGAGTTGCGCGAGAAATATATTTGGGGGATTTAAAACCTTAGAATACGCAAGACATAGAACTGATTCTTACTTGACGTTAAAAACGTCTCCTAAGATTTCTGCCTCGTGCATGCTTCATTTGATTTATCATACGCGGACGTAGGTCAACCTACGCCCAACTTTGAGGCTGGAGGGCACCAGGTCAGAATGGCGATGCGTAATCAGGATTCTGCTGAAAAGTGTTATCAGTCAGGGTCTTCAGGAAATTGATCAGATCTTCCTTGTCCTGCTTCGTGAGGAATAAACCTGTTGCCTTTGTATTTAAGATGGCCGGATCCACGGTTAAGGATTCCTGGATGCCGGCATTGTAATGGTCGATGACTTCTTCCAGCGTCTTGAATCTGCCATCATGCATATAGGGTGCTGTAAGTGCTATATTTCTGAGGGAGGGTACTTTAAATCTTGCGCGATCGTTAGGAGAACCTGTCACCGCCTGCCTTCCGATATCTATAAGGTCAGCTTGAGCATCCAGGCCATTGTTCATGTATTTGTCATTCTCAAAATTTGCCCCACCGTGGCAATGCATGCAGTCTGCGCCTGAAACCTCAGGAAAGAATGGATTGTATTCTGTGGAGAAAAGCATGCGTCCTCGGTTTTCACTTTCAGTCAGTTGAATCTCACCAGCAAGAAACTTGTCAAATTTTGAATCATCAGAGACTATAGTCAACATGAATTGTTCCATGGCCAGCGCCATTTTTTCTGGTGTGATTTCATCACTTCCGAAGGTCCGGATAAACTGATCCTTGTAAACTTGTGAATTACGCAGTTTGGCAACCACATTTGGTAATGTTTCATTCATCTCCAAAGGATCCTGGATGGGTTTGAGCGCCTGGTCTCTCAGCAGGTGTGCCCTGCCATCCCAGAAGAATTCATTGGTATGCCAGGCCATATTAAAGACGGGCATGGCCTGACGCTTACCTGGCATCAGTTCAACGCCGATGGAGAATCGGGAAGTGTCCGAAAACCCATCATACTGGCGATGGCAATCAGCACATGCCTGAGATCCGTCTTTCGAAAGTAGTTTCTCGTAAAACAGCATCCTGCCGAGTTTCACTCCCTGGATGGTCAATATATTATCGGAAGGCAATGATGGGGCTGGAAGTGCGCCATGGTTAAGGATAAAAGGAGTTTCATCTATCACGATGACATGCTGTGGCATATCATCTTTTTCGCAAGACAATAACAGGGTGATCGCTGCTAAAAACACTATCAAATATTTTACTCGGGAGACATTCATTGAAATCAATATTTAAACAAAGGATTGGTGACAAATGTATCATCCGTCAATGCCTTTAAAAATTCGATAAGATCTTTTTGCTCTGACAGGCGGAGATCAAGTGGTTTGAGGATTTGATTTTTATGTGGATGGTCCTGGCCTCCTGATTGGTAATGATTTATCACTTGCTGTAATGTCTGGAGTGAACCATCATGCATATAAGGTGCAGTCAATTCGATATTTCGTAGCCCCGGTACTTTAAACAGCGCCCTGTCTTCTTCTTTCAACGTAAGCCGCATTCTTCCTTCATCTGTATACTGGACATACAGGCCATTATTCTCAAAAGCATAATTCGTAAAATTGAATCCGCTATGACAAGTTGAACAATTGGTGCGATCACTGAAGAAAAGATTCATGCCTCGAATCTGTGCATCTGTCATGGCATCGGTATTGCTGTTATGCGTATATTGATCATAGGGACTGTTACCACTCAGCAAACTGCGCTCAAAGCAGGCCAGAGCGCGCGTGATGACGAAGGCATCCGGGGATCGGTTATACGCCTCCGTTGCCATCTTTACGTAAGTCGTGTCAGCATTTAGTAGTTCTGCGAGGAGGACAATATTAAAATCAAACTCATTGTGTTCCTGTATCGGAACCAGCACCTGCATTTCTAAAGTTGGTACACCGCCTTCACGAAGTAAATACGGTTGATAAGCAACATTTGCAAGCGAAGGTGCATTTCTGGTCCCTAGTCTGTCATCAATGCCAAAACTGACTGCAATCTGATCACTGAAAGCTAATCCTGGTTGATGACATGAGGCACAGCTGATGGTGCTATCTAAAGACATCACCGGGTCGTAAAAGAGTTTTTTACCCAATTCCCATCGGGCTTGTGTAAATGTGTTGTCTTCAGGAAATTCGATTTCTGGAAACCCATCCGGGATTTCCATTAACGAAGGGTATGACAGTGGATAGGTTGCTTCATCATCTCTGCAGCCGATGATACTTAATAAGAGCCAGGTGAACAATGTCCATTTCACAGGCGTGTTATTGGGATATCAGTTTTGTAACACCAACAGGTTGTCCGTTTTGCATGAGCGTGACCATGTAGATTCCAGCCTCCGGCACACTGATATTAACCGTTGCATTTGGGTTGACTTGTTTCAAATAAGAAATCTGTCGACCGAGTATGTCTGTCACCATTATTTCATATCCTTTATCCTCCTTAATGCTGATGGTGGCGAATGCGAGTCCGTCAAGAGTTGGATTCGGATACAAGGTGAAATGATTTACAGCATTTGCATCCGATATTCCTGTATTGACTTCAGATGGACTGAATACCAGGTTTCTGAAATTTTCCAGAGATTCCTGGGCATAGCCTGTTTCACTATGCTCTATGACGCCTCCATTGACACTGATGTTTTCCAATGCCCGGGTATAGTCTGCGTCGAGGTGAATAGTCACTTGATTATTGAGGACTACTGCGTTGAGATTTACCCTTGTTTTGATATAGTTCTGATCCCCGAGCCCATGTAACTGTATTAGTTGATTGTATTGGGGGCCACCATTCCCTTCGAGTGCCAGAAACCGGTAGCCGGCAGCCCATCCCCAATGCATGGAGGGTGATTTTGGCGCCAGTGGATGAGAAGGATCAAAGCTTGCGGGATCAAGATGGTTATGCTCAGGATTGACGCCGATGGTAAAGTGGATAGCTTCGACTTCGGTTACTGGGAAAGAACCCAGATCAACCTCTGTCACTGATGCGGCATTTACCAAAATCCAGGTGTCCGGTACAGGTGTGGCTGTGCCGTTGTCATGGATGATCGTGATGCCGGAGATATAATATTCGAGCCGGGTGACTTCGAAATCATGGTCCATGTTGTTTTTCGCCGGGCTGTTCATGGCAAAATCCTGTTCGCCTAGCTTATGATGGACAATCAAATGAATGTTGCTCTGTGCAAAACTACATATGACTAGCATGCTTAAAGCAGCGGATAGAAGCGAAATCCTGATCATTATTAAACTTTTAGAAGACGGCATAAATCTACAGTATTCTGCTCATTTTGGTGTTAATAGGGCTACTTTGTATACAAGGAGTCTTTATTTCACAATCAATTTCATTTCACCCATTTTACCCTATTTTTGCCCCTCATTTAACAATAAAACATCCCCGGGCTTTGTCCATCCTTGTTTCTCACCTTTCCAAGCAGTTTGGCCCTCAGAAGGCTGTCAATGATATCTCCTTCCAGGTAGGGAAAGGTGAGATATTAGGCTTTCTCGGCCCCAATGGTGCAGGAAAGACCACAACTATGCGGATGATTACCGGTTATCTGGCACCAGATGCCGGCGAGATCAGGATCAACGATATCCCTGTCTCTGAAGAGAACCAGGCTATAAAGGCACTTATCGGCTACTTGCCTGAAAACAATCCTCTTTACCTGGATATGTACGTTAAGGAGTACCTGAGATACGTTGCCAGGATATATAATATCGATCAGCCCTGGAAACGGATCAGTGAGGTAATTGGCATGACAGGGCTTTCCACTGAAAGCCATAAACTCATTCGATCTCTTTCAAAAGGGTATCGGCAGCGCGTAGGTCTGGCCCAGGCTATTCTGCATGATCCTGAAGTCCTGATCCTGGATGAAGCCACTTCAGGTCTTGATCCAAACCAACTCATCGAGATCCGTCAGCTCATTCGTGATCTGGGTAAGGAAAAAACAATCCTGCTATCCACGCACATCATGCAGGAAGTACAGGCCCTATGCGATCGGGTGGTGATCATCAACAAAGGAATCATCGTCGGCGATGGCAATATCCATATGTTGAGTCAAAACCTCTCAAATGCTTATCGTGTGGAAGTGATTTTCTCGCGTCCTGTCGTTGGCATTACATTAAGGGAGATCAGTGGCTACATCAGGCACGATGATGCCGGGGGAAATCGTTACATCATCACTGGTGAGGAAAGTACGTTAAATGAAGCCATCTTTGATTTTGCCATCCGTAAAAACTTAAAAATCCTTGAGATGTCCACGCTCCGGGAAAGTGTTGAAAACATCTTCCAGCAACTTACGACAAAGGCCTCATGAGAGCAGTCTATCTGCGTGAATTAGCAAGTTATTTCAGTTCGATGATCGCCTACATCACCGTAGGGCTTTTGCTTGCCGTGCTTGGCCTGGTGCTTTGGGTATTTCCTGACTTCAGTTTATTGCAGACGCCATTTGCCAGTATCGATGCGTTGTTTGAAATCGCTCCACTAATTTTTATCTTCCTGATCCCGGCGTTTACGATGCGGACCTTTGCAGAAGAAAAACAAGCTGCAACATTGGAAGTGCTGCTGACACGTCCCATTTCAGCCTGGCATATCGTCACTGGAAAATACCTGGCCACACTATCCTGGCTGGCTATAGCACTGCTTCCAACCCTTATTTACGTTTATTCGATATATCAACTTGGATCACCTCCCGGCAACATTGATCTCGGGCAAATAGGGGCTTCCTATTTTGGCTTGTTCCTGCTGGGTGCGGTATTTTGCGCGATCGGTGTTTTTGCCTCCGCGCAGACATCTAATCAGATTGTGGCTTTTGTGATGGCTGTTTTCTTTTGTTTTGTCTTGTATTATGGATTTTATTTCATCAGCCGTATCGCATCCTTCTCCGGTAGCCTTGATGCCATCATCGAGTCACTGGGCATCGACTATCATTACCACTCGATCAGCCGTGGTGTCATTGAGACCCGTGACCTGATGTATTTCATTTGCCTGATCGGACTATGCCTCACATGGACATGGGTCACTATCACTAAACGTACCTGACCGATCATGGCTAAACTATTTGCAGCAGAAAGTAGAAAAGTCATTACGACAGGATTACTCATCACAGGGATCTTAGTGCTGACGTATGTAGTATCTCAGTGGGTCTATACGTCGTTTGATGCAACAGAAGAGCGCCGTTATACATTAGCTCCTGCAACAAAGCAATTACTCAGGAGTCTGGATGACCGGATCTATATCAGGGTGTTGCTTGACGGTCGATTCCCTGCAGGGTTCAAGCGCCTTCAGGAATCTACAGAGGATATGTTGCGCAGGTTCTCGCAAGTGAGCCCGGAGATTGAATACAATTTTGAAAATCCGAATGAAGGTACCATCGAAGAAGTGAATGCACGGCACAAGCAGTTTGCCGATGCTGGATTAGTGCCTACCAAATTGCGGATCAGTGATGCGGCAGGGGCATCCGCTCAATACATATTTCCTTTTGCCATCATCAATTACGGCACACGGAGTATACCTGTCAATTTACTTCAGGATGATATCCCGGGTGCTGATAAAGAAGTTATACTCAACAACAGTATCAGCTTGCTGGAATATAAACTCGCGGATGGCATCCAAAAGATTAAAAGGCAAAACAGACAAGTGGTTGCGTTTACTTCTGGTCAGGGAGAACTGAACCGTTTGCAAACTGCTTCGCTTGAAAATGATCTGCGTAATTCCTATGCAATCAACAGGATCAACCTGGACAGCATCGTTCAGATCCCATCTGAAATCAAAGTCCTGATCATCGCCAAGCCTACTGAAGAATTTTCAGAAGCTCATCTCTTTATGTTGGATCAGTATATCATGAATGGCGGTCATGTCATGTTCCTGATCGATCCACTCATCGTCTCGCTGGATAGTATCAATCAAAATAAAAGCTATATCCCTCCTCCATACAATCTTGGACTTGATCCGTTGCTTTTCAAAGTAGGGGCTCGCATCAACCCAAATCTTGTACTTGACCTTCAAAGTACACGAATACCAATGGTCGTGGGTATGCAGGGGGATAAACCGCAGACAGAATTGTTTCCGTGGTATTATCATCCCTTGATCTCATCTACATCAGATCATCCGATCACGAAAGGATTGGATCGGATCCAACTTGAGTTTCCAGCCAGCATAGATACCATCCAGACGGCTACACCCATCATGAAGACCATCCTGATGAAATCATCTGAGTATAGCCGTATCCAGTTAACTCCTGTGCGATTAAACTTTGATATTCTGAGAGAGGAACCAGATCCAAAACTATTTAACAAAGGCCCGCAAAACTTTGCTGTCATGCTTGAAGGACCGTTTCAATCTTTGTATCAGAACAGATTATCTAACGAACAGTTAGGCGTTCTTGATAAAGCAGGATTAAAATATAAAGCTTCCGGAGATTCTGCCAAGGTCCTTGTGGTAGCGGATGGAGATATTATCAAGAATCTCGTCAATTCTACATCAGGAGAGATCGCTCCTTTAGGTTACAACAAATATGAGAATACGTCCTTCACTGGCAACAGGGATTTCTTGCTTAATGCGATCGAATATATGTTGGACGAATCAGGCGTACTTGAAGCGAGATCTAAAGATGTGAAACTTAGATTGTTGAATACCGTCAAAGCCAACGAGGAAGGCATGAAGTGGCAACTGATCAATATTCTGGGGCCGCTGGGGTTGGTGATGTTGCTGGGAGTGATTTATCAGTATCTTAGGAAAAGGAGATTCTCTAGCGTGAGTCGTGAAGCGTGAGACGTGAGAAATTAGTTAAGATGGTAAGGAGAAGTATAGGTCCCCTTCAGGGGATTTAGGGGCAAAGAGGTGAGTAAGCAGTAATCAGTATTCTGTAAGCGGTAGTATTCAAGTCCCCAATAGGGGATTTAGGGGCAAAAGGGTAAAAGGTATGAAAAGAAATATATTATTATTGATAGCCTTGATGGTGATCGGGCTGATCGTATTCTATGTTTACAAAAACAAGGGGGACAGGATGACGACGATTGACAGGGCGGAGAGTAACTTTAAGATTGAGGATGTCAATAGCATCGGAAGAATCATACTCACACACAAGGATGGTACGCGTTCTGATCTGAAGAGATTGAGGGATCACTGGGTGGTCAATGACATGCATCGGGTGAGACAATCCAATGTAGATCATTTACTCAAGGGAATCCAGACGCAACATCTGGATCATATACCAAACAAAGCAGCGACTGAAAATATATTGCCTTCGATGGCTGTCACGGGTATTCATGTTGAAATCTTTGACATGAAGGGGGAGGGGCTGCTCAATTATTATGTAGGAGGTGTGACGCAGGATGAGCGGGGTACCTTTTTTCTAAAGGAAGGTGGGACACAACCATACTGTCTGAATCAACCCGGGTTTGATGGTGGGCTGAGAGTCAGGTATGCCTTGGCGCCAGTTGACTGGCGGGATGTTCATTTCTGGATGGAGGACACAGAGAAGATTGATACCATGAAAGTATACTATCCAAAGCAAATACAGCATTCCTTCGTGATCTACAAGAAAGGTATTGGCTATGGTGTTGACCCGATGTTTACGACGACACCCCGGAAAGAAGGAGATGTAACTAACAGGATAAAATCATATTTTACGACATTAAGTTCGATTGCATGTGAAGACTACCTCAATGATGCGCAGGAAAAGGATAGTATATTGCAGATGGTTCCGTTTATGGAGATGAAAATGATATATCCAGATAAAAAAAGTTCATCCTTAAAATTTTATCCGATCGGCCCTGTCGGAACATCTGAATTTTCACCGGCCGTAAGCCGCTATTTTATTCAGTATGAAGGAAGGGATTTTATGATTGGTCAACATGAAGTCATGAAAGGAGCATTCAGATCATACGATTACTTTTTCGGCTCATGATGATACAGGTGTGGATATATCTGGTCGTCTTGTTCAGTCAATCTGAATGGGGTTTCTTTGGCCACCGGCTGATCAACAGAGTGGCGGTCTATACCGTGCCGAGCGAAATGATGGGGTGGTACAAGCCTTATATTGATTACATCGCAGAGCATGCTGTCGATCCTGATAAGAGAAGGTATGCTACCAAACATGAAGCTGTACGGCATTACATAGACCTTGATCATTGGGGAACTTTACCTTTTGATCACATGCCGAGGTATTGGGATCAGGCATTGGCTCTCAACATTGAATTGTTTACGATAGAGGGTGAGGATACCACATTTCTGCTTCGTGCTATTCCACATGAACAGTGGATGGATTCCATACCGGATTATATGAGCAGACGAACCCTGGTGCGTCGACATTATCTGCGACAGTACTATGAAGATGAGGCTATCATTCCATGCGACAGTCTGATGATGTTGTTTCCTGGCATTCAGTGTAAAACTTCTGCGTCAGTCTATATTCAAGATGTATTATCAGAACATGGTATCGTGCCATATCATCTTCAGGCGATGCAACGGAGACTGACCAATGCATTTAAAGATCTGAATCTGGAGCAGGTCATGCGTATTTCAGCTGAATTCGGACACTACATTGCAGATGCTTGTGTACCCTTACATACGACTACCAACTACAATGGTCAGTTAACAGACCAGGTAGGCATCCATGCTTTTTGGGAAAGCCGAATTCCTGAATTGTTTGCTGTCGAGGAGTTTGATATGATTGTTGGCACCGCCAGTTATATTGACGACCCGACCACCTATTTCTGGGACCTCGTCCTGGGAAGCCATAAAGAAGTAGGACGTGTCTTGGGATTAGAGAAAGAACTCAGTCTAACATATCCTTCTGACCGGCAATTTTGCTTTGAAGACCGCAACAATGTGAATATACGCACACAGTGTACTGAATATGCAAAAGCCTACAACCTTGCGATGAGCAATATGGTGGAGGATCGATTCCGTATCGCCGTCAAAGCCGTAGGTGATGTCTGGTACACCGCCTGGATCGATGCCGGTCAGCCTACACCGCCTGCCAATAAATTACTGAGTCAGCGAAATGCGGAAGATGAGGTGTTGAATAAGGCTTTGCAAACGGGTAAATCCCTGGGCAGGGAACATGACAATTGAGTTTTCAGCTATCAGCTGTCAGCTATCAGTTTCTTCGGATAAAGTTAGGTGCACTTATTATTCTCAAAGCTTGTAGATGCTGTTGGGGAGATGAAAAAATGTCGATCATGATTCTGAAAGCTGATAGCTGACGGCTGATAGCTTACAGCTAATCCTCCCCTTCGTAATAATCCTTAAACTCATCAATCTCCCGTCGATCTCTCTTTGTGGGCCTTCCTGCGCCGCGCTCTCTTCTTTCTGGGCCGCCCTTGCCGATAAACCAACTTTTGTATTTATTGATTTCGTCTTCCGGCGTCAGATCTTCGTAGCAGGGTTTGGCTAATGCGGGAGAGACACGTTTTTCGATGAGCTGGACTACTTTGTATTTGAGCTTGAAGCCATCCTTGACGACATCGATGATATCACCAACGGTGACCATGGTGGAGGGCTTTGCATTCTCCTCTTTTAGTTTGACCTTCCCTTCCTTGCAGGCATCTGTGGCCAGCGTACGGGATTTAAAGATCCGGATAGACCAGAGGTATTTATCGATTCTTACTTTATCAGCCATTGTATATGTGTTGATAGGTTGATAGGTTGATGAGTTGATAAGTTGATGAGTTTATAGGTTTATCTGCTTAGAAGGTTAGGAGCTTAGTAGGTTAGATGGTAACTGCCGCTGGATGGCACCCGGTTGCTGAGCGGGCGAACAAGTTAGTGGGATAGGCAGTCGAAGCATCGCCGCCAGCTCTGTGTGGTTGATGAGTTGATTATTCTTCTCTTTTCACTTTTCATTTTTCACTTCATTTTCTTCGGCTTTCCATTCTTTGTCCATGTAAAAGGTACCGAAAGGGATAATGGAAGACACAAAGGCTTTCAGCATCCATTTGATGGTCATATTATACTGATCATAGACCAGATACATCCATATCATAAAGGCGACGAACAAAGCACCGTGGATACCACCGACGATTCTAACGGCCAAGGGCATATCTGCTGCATATTTTAAGGGCATGGCGATGAGTAGGAGCACCAAATAAGATATCCCTTCGATCATAGCTATTTTTCGAAACCAGTGGAATGTTGTTGTTGATTGCATAAAAAGTAAAGTGATTGTGTGATGGATGTTTCGGGGTAAAGATAGAGGGAAGATTATATTTACAGCCTTCGGCTGCAAATAACTTCCATCTGTTTTTTCAAAAAACAGATGTTGTCTGTAGCTTGTGGCTGCAGACGGAATAATCATAAGTGACATAGTCAGGGATAACTCAATTTCTAGCAGCCTCCTGGCTGCTTCTGCACTTAAGCAACATATGGTGGAACCTAAATATGTCAATCTTTGTTATTACCTTCAATAAAAAAATAGTAGACTATGAATGTGTCCCTTACCCCGATGCTTGAAAAACTCATCCAGAAGAAGGTAAAGTCTGGCGCATATAACAATGCCAGTGAAGTCGTGCGGGAGGCCCTCCGCCTGCTGGAGGAACAGGATAAGATTAAAGAAATGAAGTTGCAACAACTCAAAACAGAGCTTCAGAAAGGCTTGAATCAATTAAATGATAATCAGTACAGCACAAAGACTTTGCAAGCCATTGCAAAATCCATTAAAAAGAAATGACCTGACCATCTTCCATGAGAAAACTTCACCTTTCTCCTGCAGCAGCTGAAGATCTTGAAAACATCCTTCAATTCACCATGGAAACCTGGGGCGAGAATCAATTTGAGCAATACTTGGCTGCTTTTCAACAAGTGTTTGATAACATTTGTCAAGATCCCTCGTGCGCCCTGTCCAAAGAAAGAGGAGAACTTTTTACAGATTGCCGCTCAATTCGTTCAGGTCGTCATATTGTATTTTTCAGGTTGAAAAATGATAATATTGAAGTTGTCCGAATTCTCCATGATAAAATGGACTTTTTAAGTCAAATTCCAATGGGTTAGTTGGAGATTGAAAAGTTATGCATATACCATTTCCCGCGTCATTCGTCTGCGAATTTTCAATCTGTAATCTGACTTCTCACGCCTCATGCTTCGACCTGCTTTCCCTAATCCATGTGCTACAGCTCACAATATTACCTGCCGTTAAAAACGGCACAAGTGAGCGGTGCCAGGCACATGATTTTTTTGATCTGACATACGCGGATGCTTCGACCTGCTTACCCGCATCCATGTGCGACAGCTCAGCAACCGCTTAGGTCAACCTAAGCCCAACTTTGATTTTTTTACATTCAGAATTTTATTATTTCCCTTTCACCTCAAGACCAAATCTTGTTTCACCAGCGTTTTGACTGATCACGTGAGTATACTTCCCTGCAGGCAGATAATACTTACCATTATCCGCCTTTTTAAGCTTAGGATCCGCATCAGGCTTTTTATCTAGGATTTGTTTAGTCAGCGTGTCAACAGCCTCTTCTTTCATTTCTAATTTGTAAGTGTAATAACTCAATCCCTTGTGAAGTTTGATTGGCTGTTCCTGAACTAACAGGCTGTCTGCATAAACCTTGAGCATCGCATCTCCACTAACAGGAGTATATATCGGAAAGGTAACAGATGGTTCATAATATTCTCTCCATGATGCTGAACGTGAGCCCCACCTTGATTGGTGGTTGATAGTCAGTTTTTCATCAAAGCAGGTGAGCGAGTCGGTATTGGTTTCATTCAATTTCTGGACTTTGCTGACATCAGCTTTATACAATGATCTACCGTGTGTAGCAATGACGAGCTCTTTATCTCTTGGATGTATGACCAGGTCATGCACGGGTGTATACGGCAGATCACCCATCAGCATGCTGTGCTGGCCTCGATCAAGGCTGATGTACAATCCATGATCTGTACCGATGTAGAGGATGTCAGGATTGACCGGATCTTCTTTAATGACATTCACAGGTTCTGTGGGAAGGTCTGTGCAGATGCGTGTCCATGTATCCCCATAGTCATCGGACATGAAGACATAGCTATTGAAGTGATCCCACCGATATCCGTTCAGTGAAGCATAGACTCTGCTTTCGGAGTGACTGCTTGCCTGCAACGTACTCACCCACATATTTTGCGGTAGCTGATCCGAAATGCGTTTCCAATGCAGACCTGCATCTTTAGTCACATGAATGTATCCATCATCACTCCCTGCATAGATCAACCCAAATAGTTTTGGTGATTCGTGTAATGAAACTAATGTACCATAAGCCACATCTCCTTCTCTAGGTCCTTTCGTGAGGTCTCCAGAAATGGGTTTAAAGTTCTTACCCTGATCAAATGATCTGAATACTTTTTCTGCCCCCATGTAGAGGATGTCCTGATTATGAACAGACAAGTGTACTGGGGATTCCCAGTTCCATCGATAGGGTCGTTGCCCCAGGTCATGCACAGGTGTGATGCGGACATCCTGGCTGTCTCCGTTTCGTGAGGTTTTATAATAATTTCCAAACTGGAATCCGGTATACACCGTATTGTTGTCGCGGGTATCAATAGCGACTTGCATGCCATCACCACCCATGATTGATTTATATGGATACTGGCCACTCGAGTGCCATTCGACATTTGCTTTGTATGTTGACGGGCCTACCCAGACTCCATTGTCCTGCAATCCTCCATAGACATTGTAGGGTTCAGCCATATCCACATTGACGCTATAGAATTGACCAACGGCAGGTTGATTGCATTTGATCCAGTGAGCACCGTCATCATAGCTGATGTTGAGACCACCATCATTGCCGAGGATGAGATGACCTTCCATCCTTGGATTGACCCACAAGGCATGATGGTCTCCATGCACATTGTCACCTTCAATCGATTTCCAGGTGGCCCCGCCATCTTCGGACTTGAGTACAGGCACACCCAGTATGTATAGTTTCTGTGGATTTGATTTTGAAGTTCTTATCTGACCAAAATAATAGCCGTAGGTATAAAAGATATTGTCCAGATATCCCTCATGCGTTTTCGTCCATGTCTTGCCCTGGTCTACGCTTTTATAGACTTCGGTCCCGATGATTTCAGTATCGAATAATTTACTATTGGCATTCTGTGTATATTCTACCAGGGTTGCTGGTTTGATCGTCCCATTTTTGATTAATGTCCTGATCGTATCCACCGTGTATTTATCAGGGAAGTCATTAGAGGTAAGATATTTCTTGATCTGATCATCCTTCAGTTTCAAAAACGAATCAGCGGTCATGACATTCAATTCAGCTTTCGTCATCAGATCACCTTCTTTTGGTTTCGCAGGTCGCTCATATTGATTGTCAATGACTGCATAGAGGATTGTTTCATTTCTGCTTCGCACTATTTCAAGGCCGATGCGTCCGGCACCGATGCCTGTTGGGAATCCACTTCCCTGGACGGTCAGTTGTTTCCAGGTGCGTCCTGAATCTGTTGATGTGTAGATACCTGTCCCGGTACCTGACTCTGTAAAATTCCAAGCACGCCTTGAACGATCCCAGGTGGCAGCATACAGGATGTTTGGATTTGATGGATCGGTGACGAGATCAATGGCCCCTGTGGTAGCATTTACAAAAAGCGAATGGCGCCAGGTGACACCACCATCGGACGTGCTGAATACTCCGCGGTTTTTATTTTCACTATACAGTGATCCCAGGCAGGCAACATGGACAATATTCGGATTAACAGGATGCAGTATTATTCTTCCGATATGATGGCTTTCTTCCAGACCGGTATTTTTCCATGTTTTTCCTTTATCCATACTCTTGTAGATTCCCACACCTGAATAGGAGGATCTGCTTGAATTATTTTCTCCGGTACCTACCCAGATGATTCCTGCGCCCCAATTGACAGCAATATCACCGATCGTCATACAAGCCTCTTTATCAAACACGGGGGTAAATGTGGTGGCGTTATTGTCAGTATACCACAAGCCGCCGGAGGCATAGGCCACATACATTTCATTTGGTCGTGCCGGATTGACATCAACATCTACAATGCGGCCACTGAATATAGAAGGACCGATATTGGTGAAGGGAAGGTGACTGAAGAGCGAAGATTCCTGTAGCGCTTTACGCTTTGCAAAGGCTTCGAGGCGATCGGCTCCTGGAGTGCCTTGAGGGATATTTTGGGCGGTAATGTAAAAATGGCCTGTTATGAAAACAGCGGTTAAAAGGGTGTACAATTTCATCGTGAAGATTTTACCGGTAACCTGATTTTCCGCAGATCATTTTTGTCAAATGAATTGAGGTGCAGGTCAAAACTATAAAAAGACTGTTAATCCTGCCCTGACCTGAGTATAGGAGCAACCAACATGGAGGAGCAGAAATTATGCATCTGGTTGTAGTACAGGGAAGTAAGTTTGACAATTCAACTTATAATCGGGCCAGACTGCATGCTTTCATTTCTGTCAGAGGGTGATTTCGTCTATTTCTAATTCAGAAACCAGGTAAATGACTGATCTTTGCAAACTCTTTTGACAAAGCTCTGATATACACGGTTTGGTCAGTCATGTCAACAATGAACAAGAAAAAATAGAAGGTGACAGAAACAACAAGGAAATATAAAATATGGGAGCCACTGCTGCTCAGCCTGATGACAGTTGTAGGCATGATAGCAGGGGCCAAGTTTGCCGGATCAGGCAATCATCAGCAAAAGCCAGAAACCTCCTTCACCAATGCGCATTACAGCGGAAGGCAGGTTGAAGAGATCATCCGGTTTCTGGAGACCAGATATGTGGGGGATGTGTCTACTGACGAATTGGTAGCCAAGGCTATCGCCTCTATTATGGAAGGATTGGATCCGCATACTCATTATTTCCCCCCTGATAAGATGGTGGAGCTTGAGGAGCGAACCAATGGGCATTATGTGGGTATCGGAATAGAAGTAGCCTTTATGAGGGATAGTTTGGTCGTCCTGTATCCTAAAAAGGATAGCCCTGCAGAGCGGGCAGGCATTCTGCCCGGAGATTTCATCCTGGCAGTCAATGATCAGAAAATCCCTGATGATTCCCTTGACCAGAAAGAAATACTGGAGCTCATCAGAGGTGCTAAAGGTTCGAAGGTGAAGCTCACCATCAAGCCGATGATGAAGCAAACAGTACATACAGTTGACGTGACGCGCGAGGAGATTAAAGTTCCAAGTGTTGTGGCAGGCTATATGATTGATACCTCCGTCGCTTACATCAAGATTCTTCGGTTTACCAATTCAACATACCGTGAATTTATGGATCACTGGGAGCGGATGTCGACGCAAAATCATGCAGAGCATCTCATCCTTGATCTGCGGGATAATCCCGGTGGCTATCTGAAAGAATCTGTGAATATTTTATCCCAGATCATAGAAGAAGAAGGAAAACTTCTGGTCTATACGGAAGGAAAAAACCAGGATCGCCACGAATACAAGAGCACCGGTAAAGTATTTTTTCCGGTAGGTAATGTGACCGTCCTCATCAACAAGGCCTCGGCTTCAGCCAGTGAGATCATCGCAGGCTGTATGCAGGATCAGGACAGAGGATTGATCATCGGCACACCAACGTATGGCAAAGGTTTGGTGCAGGAGCAATTTGAATTGTCCAACGGGGGCATCCTGCGCATGACGGTTTCAAAATATTACACACCATCCGGCAGGTCCATTCAAAAGGCATATGATTCAACTTCCGTGGTGGACACCAATATTATTTTTAAAACGACCCTTGGGAGACCTGTCCATGCCGGAGGAGGCATCGTCCCTGATATCTTAGTCAAGGACAACATCGACTGGGAGAATCCTGCCATGAAAGAATTGATGGATATCATTTCGGAGTACGCCATTCGCTATAATCTTGAAAAATATGATGGTAAAATCGTACCTGTGAATCAGATAGAGGAAGTCAGGAAACAGCTTCCGAGTGAAACAGAAATATTGGAGGCTGTAACAAAGCTGGCACTACAAAAAACTAAACCCGGAGAAATCTCCATCCGTAATTATATCAATGAGCATAAAAATGACATTGTGAAAATTTCGGAAGCAACACTGGTAGCTTACAGAACCGGTGAGGAGGGATGGTATATTGAATTTAACGGTTCGGATCCTTTGGTGAGCAAGGCGAGAGAGATGGTTCGACTTGACTTACTGATGGCCTTAAAAGCAAATTGATTACTGCACGAAACGGATAAAATCCAGTTCGCCATTAGCGTCATACCTGGCGATCACGGATGGAGTACCCGTCATTTCTTTTTCAGTAAAGGCGGGTAGCGCATAATCCACCTGGCTTATAATTTCGGAACTGATCGTGCCAAATTTTGTGGGAGAGGGTTCCCCAGAAATATTTGCCGAAGTGGATACCAGGGGTTTGCCATAAGCCTCCAGCAATTCATGACAGAATCCTGATTTTACGACTCTGACACCAATCGTACCTTCTTCAGTAGCAAGGTGACGGTAGGCTTCTCTTACAGAAGGATAGATCACCGTCAACGGGCGTTCGTGAAAATGGAGCAAGGTGTCAATTCGGGGGTGGACAGAAGTGACCACTTCAAAGAGTTGCTCGAGATTGGCCACAAGGACGATCAAGGGTTTTGAATAAGTACGGCCTTTTATTTCATACACCTTTTTGACAGCCTCTCTCTGGAGTGCATCACAGCCGATACCCCAAATGGTATCTGCAGGATACAAAAGCACTCCCCCCTGGTGGAGAATGTTGACAGCCTGATCGATGATCTTTTGTAAAGATTCCTTGTTCACATTTCAATAATTTAATGAAAGCCGGCTTATGCATATCCAGGACCTCTTCAACAAAACAGGGCAGGGATGTATAAAAGCAGGAAATTAAACGTTAAAAGTAGAAGCGAATTACCTTACGGACGTATCTTTTCAAATAATATGCACCCAGTACACCCAAATATGTTGATTCGGAGCTTCCTGAGCCTTTTACTTTTTATAGTTTCCGTAGAAGTGTCCAATGCCCGGCATATTGTCGGAGGAGAGGTTTTCTATGAATGTTCCGGTCCCGGATCTGTTACCGACACCAGGAATTACAGGATGACCATGAAGATCTACCGCGATTGCGCCGGCAATGGAGCTGATTTTGATAATCCTGCCAGAATCGGGGTTTATTCCCACGTCAATGGAGTATACACCTTTGTCCGGATGGTAAACGTCAATCATGGCTTTGTGAATGCCTTGGTAGCTCAGGAAAATCCATGTCTCATCCTGCCTCCAAATGTATGTGTGGAAGAGACCTCCTATATCATCAACCTTAACAACCTGCCAATCGTTACCGGGTCTTATATTGTATCATGGCAGCGTTGTTGCAGGAACAATACGATTACCAATATTATAGCTCCTAACAATACCGGAGCTACCTACACCATCGAAGTCACGGAGGAAGCCCAGCGCACGTGTAATACTGGCCCGCAATTCAATAATTTTCCTCCTATCGGAATATGTGTCAATGATCCCCTGACATTTGATCATTCAGCTACCGATGCTGAAGGTGATCAGATCGTCTATGAATTCTGTGCACCTCTTCAAGGTGGCGGTCCGCTAGGGGTTGACAATCCTGCACAACAGAATGATTGTAATGGTATCACACCCGATCCCACAAATTGTCTTCCGCCGTATGATGATGTCGTATTCAATGCTCCAACTTATTCCTCAAATAATCCGTTAGGATCCGCCTCGCAGATATTTATCAATCCGGTGACCGGTATGATCACAGGGACACCCACGCTTACAGGTCAGTTTGTGGTAGGTGTCTGCGTAAAGGAATACAGGAATGGAATATTGCTGAGTATCCTCCGTCGTGACTTTCAGTTCAATGTGCTCAATTGTTCATCCGCAGTCACAGCTGCTATCAAGGCTGATGCAGTGATTGATCAGGAGGAATTTGTACTCAATT
Source organism: Saprospiraceae bacterium (assembly GCA_031402955.1). Classification (GTDB taxonomy): domain Bacteria; phylum Bacteroidota; class Bacteroidia; order Chitinophagales; family Saprospiraceae; genus Opimibacter. The sequence continues at coordinate 2,182 of JANNSS010000029.1, read as the reverse complement.
CCTGCGGCAATAATACCGTGACCTTTCAGAATCAAAGCACAATAGAGGAATATATACGCAGCTACCGTTGGATATTCGATATCAACGGGAATAATGTTGAATCGACCGATCGGAATGCGACTTTTACTTTTCCGGGCATCGGAAATTACAGGGGAATCATGATTGTGAATGAGGCAGAGCAGTGCGGTGACACGGCTTATATCAACGTGAATGTCTACCCATCTATAACAGCAGATTTTGAGTTTGATTACGATACCTGCGTAGCGGGCATAGTCAGTTTTACAGACAAATCATTTACCAACGCCCAGACGCTGACGGGTTGGGAATGGGATTTTGGAGATGGTTTTACTAGCCAGGTTCGTCATCCAAATCACCTTTATAAACTACCAGGGCTGATGCCCATTCAACTTATTGTCAAGGATAACAACGAGTGTAAAGATACTCTGGTCCAGGAGGTGAATTATTTCCCAGTCCCCCCTTTGCTGCTGATCAAGCCAACAAAATTTACAGCTTGTGTTCCGGAAGTCATTCGTTTTAATAATCTCTCCATCCCTATTGACAATACCTATGACATCCATTGGGATTTCGGAGACGGTGGGACAGATAACAGGGTAAATCCAGATCATGAGTATACCAGTGCGGGTACCTTTACTGTAAAATTAGAGGTGACTTCGCCCATTGGGTGCTATATAGAAGAGACGTTTCCTAATCTGATCACCATGGAACCTTCGCCTACTGCAGCATTCTCTTATACCCCTGACGTCCTCAATAACATAGAAAGCACCGCCACGTTTACAGATTTATCTTCAGATGGTTCAGGCTGGTTCTGGGATTTTGGAGGTGAGAGCCGTTCGTTTGTCAGGAATCCGATCTATACTTTTCAGGATACGGGCAGACAGGTTATCATGCAAGTCGTTTTTCATGAAAACGGATGTTCGGACACATCCATTCAAACAATTGATATTGAGCCAATTGTGCAGTACTTTCTCCCTAATGCCTTTACGCCAAACTACGATGGTAAAAATGAGATTTACAAGGCTAAGGGGTTAAGTTTCGGTGTGAATGCCTTTACGATGGGGATATGGACCCGTTGGGGCGAAAAAGTATTTGAAACCAGTAACCCTGATGAAGGCTGGAATGGGAGTAAGAACAATACCGGACAGGATATGCCTGTAGGGGTGTACTTGTGCGTCCTCCAGTATAAGGATGCCAGGAACAGGCCCTTTGAACTGAGGGAATTTGTGACCTTGATACGGTAACTGAAAAAATCCATCACCCTATACCTATATAGTATAAAAAAGCATACCTTTGTGGCTCTTTTTTAAGAAAGTACTATAATCAACATCGTCATGGATTTTATTAAGCTCGTTCATCAGCAACTCAATACCCAGCCAAATTTCCCTGTATTCAAATCAGGAGATAGCATCACCGTTTCCTACAAGATCGTTGAAGGAGCCAAGGAGCGTATCCAGGATTTCAAGGGTGACGTAATCCAGGTAAAAGGTAGCGGCGCCGGTAAGACCTTTACTGTACGCAAGATATCCAACGGTGTAGGTGTAGAGCGTATTTTCCCTTACAGTTCACCTCATATCGTTGAGATCAAGGTGCTCAAGAAAGGAAAAGTGCGTAGGGCCAGGTTGTTCTATCTCCGCGATCTCGTTGGTAAGAAAGCCAAGATCAAAGAGAAGAAGGCTTTTAACTAGTCTGCACATCTTTAGTCGGGATTCACCCGATAAGATTTACCATTTTCTATTTGTAGGTAGGTTCAGAATGGTCTGATGCCGGATCGCTTCTGCAGGTTCTTGTGGATCAGTCGGTCAACCCACTTTGCCGGAAGTAATCTGACAAGGTTAAATTTCCATTTCTGCGGTCTGACGAGATATCGTGCCTTCACTGATTTAGCCATTACGGTTTTGATGATCACATCGTTTATTGCCTTCAGAGGCATACCCTTAGCGATGAGGCCATCAATCATCTGGTCTTTAAAAGCCAGTATCGAATCGTATTCAGGCCCAAAATAAGATGGAGTCTTCTTTGCTTTTTCCCAGATAGGCGTAGCAATATTTCCGCCTTCGATGATAACCACCTGGATATCATGCATATAAAGTTCCCTTCTCAAACTATCACTTAATGCCTCCAGCGCATATTTGGAAGCAGCATAGGGTGCAATAAACGGACTGGC
>JANNSS010000028.1:0-5814 GCA_031402955.1 Saprospiraceae bacterium | reverse complement strand
CTGGTCGCGCAGGGCGCGAACGTGAGCCAAAGAGGCGCCGGACTTGACGGCGGCGGCGCGGCGGACCCGATGAGTACACGACGCATGTTGTCGGAGGTGGATTCGATCAGGCCAAAGTGATGTCGTGCTCAAGCGTCTCCTGCTTCACGCTCTACTACTGCGATCACCTATAGCGCGGCAATCAGCAGGATCGCAGGCGAAAACATGAGCTTCTTCGTGCCGGGCTCTGAGCTCAGCAACGGTGACGAGTGGAGGCCAATAAACTCAAGGAACTGGATGTCGTCAAATCAAGATTGTATACCAATATCACCCATGAATTCAGGACACCACTGACCGTCATATTGGGTATGGCCGAGCAGATTGAGAAAAAGCCGGAACAATCGGTACATCAACGCATCGATCTCATTCGACGTAATGGAAGTCAACTGCTCTCCCTGGTCAACCAAATGCTGGATCTCAGCAAGATCGAATCGCAACAAATGAAGATCCATGAGATCCAATCAGATATCATTACCTATCTCCGCTATATCGCAGAGTCTTTCCACTCCATGGCAGATGCAAAGGATATCCAGCTCAAAGTTATCCATGCTCCCGGGCCCATCCTGATGGATTATGATCCGGTAAAAATACAACAGATCATTTCCAACCTGCTCACCAACGCGATGAAGTTCACTCCCGCCGGAGGTGAAATACAATTGGCTATCGATCAAGATGGGGACCATTTGAAAATAAAAGTCTCCGATACGGGTATTGGCATCCATGCCGACGAAGTGCCCTTCATATTCAGCCGCTTTTACCAGGCTGACTCTTCCAGCACACGACAAGGTGAGGGAACAGGAATCGGTCTTACGCTCACACAGGAATTAGTTAAATTATTGGGTGGCACGATTGCAGTGGAAAGCCAGCTCAATACCGGAACCAGCTTTTTTATTGATTTGCCCATTAAGCGAACGGCTCCTGTTCAGGCCGATTATACCATCAACGATCTCGATTACATACCAGCCAATCAGGAAAATGGTACGGCAACTAATAATACGGTTGAAGAAAGCTATGTAAACGGCGACTTGCCTTTACTACTCATCATTGAAGACAACGCCGATGTAACCAGCTACCTGGTTTCTTGCCTTGAAGATCAATACCAGGTCGTGACTTCCGTAAATGGACAGCTTGGCATCGACAAAGCACTGGAGATCATCCCGGATATCATCATCACGGATGTCATGATGCCGCTCAAGGATGGATTTGAAGTATGTGCTACCTTGAAAAAGGATACCCGCACCAGCCACATACCAATCATCATACTCACCGCCAAAGCCACCGTCGAGGATAGGATTGCCGGACTTGAGCGTGGAGCGGATGTTTACCTGGCCAAACCATTCCATCATGAAGAGCTCATAGTTCAGTTGCGCAATCTGATCTCCACCCGCCAAAAGCTACAGGAGCGTTATCGTCAGTTGGAGACTCTGATGCCGCAGGCTACCCCTGACGAAAAAATCGAAGATGCCTTCCTGCTCAAATTTCGGGGCCTGATCGAGGCTGAACTCGACAATGCCGAACTGTCCATTGATGACATCTGCCGGAAACTGATGATGAGCCGGGCCCAGGTCCACCGCAAGATTACGGCCCTGACGGACCGGTCTACCTCCCTCTTTATCCGGAGTATCCGGTTGCAACATGGAAAACGTTTGCTTCAAAGCACTGACCTGAATGTATCGGAAGTGGCCTACCGGGTCGGATTTGATGATCCTAAATACTTCAGCAGGGTCTTCCAGGAAGAGTTTCAGTTGGCTCCCAGTGAGGTTAAAGGAATGCATTCCTAAAGATTTTCTCCCACATCTAATTTTTATAGCTCTGATTGTCAGTGTGTTGTGTGACTTGAAACAATAGTCCACCCCTTTGCAACAATAGTGGGAACGCCCGGATGAGTTGTCCTTGATTTTTGATCCGGGCCAAGAGCAAAGCTGCTCCCAGACCTATTGAATCAATTAAACTCATTAAAACATGAAACAGCAATTACTCTTTTCAAGGTCACCTTACCAGACCTTTTTTCTGGCTATCGGGATTTTCCTGATCAGCACCCTGAGCGTACATGCCCAGAAGTATTATGAACTCCATGACGCCTATCACAACCGGGCTGCGATGGGTGGGGATAGTTATAATTCCGAGACCTATCATCAGTATGCTTTTGGCAGAGAAAATGGACAGTGGCAGTTTGTACACGTAGCAGATAGTTTTTACACCATCAAGGATAAGAAGCATAACAAATTACTTGCCGCCAACGAAAACAATAATAATAATCAGATCTACCATAGGGAAGTCGGCACTCTTCCTCATTTACTATGGAGCCTTGTCGATGTGGATGGACGCGGTGTTTTGTTTCTCATTAAGAATAAAAAGTATCCTAATAAGTTTATAGCTGCCCCCAATAATGGTAATGGAGATCTCTATTTATGGGATACTACGGGTGTGGTAAACAAAAGTTGTGCATCCTGGCGCCTGATCGAAAGGCCAGACGGCACAGATCCAGATATTATTCCCAAGGACGTTAAAGGAAAAGAAATTAAGGCGACTTCTGAATACGTCTTCACCACCGCAAATAACTCCACGTTCCATATATATGGATTGCCAAACACACTTTGTGGTACCGTTTTAGGTAAGCAGGTTTTTGATGGCTTGAATTACCCTGGTAACCTTCCCAATGAGCAGGCCTTTATGAATAGTTTTCAGCCAGCCCAATATGGCGCATTGGATCAAACGCGGGAGGGTTCACAAATTGGAAAGGATAAGCTGATATCCATATATGTGAATTCACCTCATAGGCTTAGCCACGGTGACAACTACGTTGATCTGAAGGATCCAAATAATAATGTTTGGGCGGGTGAAAAAGACGAAGATGAAATTTTGCTGCCACAGAGGGGGGAAGCCAATTATAACGGAAATAAATACTTTTATACCGGGGAATACCGACTAAATACAGTAAACAGTACGAACAACCTTCCTTTTGGTACATCTTCCATGTTAAGTCGTTTTTACTTCGAGGAACGGAATTTTAATAATGGCAACGATATCAGTAACGTAGTGCTTCAGTTTCCCTGTGTAGTCTCTGGTATAGTTGAAGACCAAGTTAAAGCCCTGGGGTATACCACCGAACCCATGGTGCCTTACCTGGTGCTTCATGATCCTCCGGGCGATGGAAGTACGAGCTCGTTTGGTGCAACCAAAACCATCTGCAGAGATTTTGAGAATTCGTATACAGTGGATCAATCCACAGATGTCCATGCTGCCGTTAAGATAGGCGTGGCCGGATCAATTGGTTTTATCGCTACTGTGGACTATGAATTTTCTGTTGAATTCTCGGGGGGCGCTACCAATGGTGAACTTATTGTAAAAACGAGTGCAAATAGTAATTGCATTTCCACTACAGAAGGATTTGAAACATCAGCTCTTGATCCTGTTGGAGAGGGTGGTTCTGACGTATTTATTGGCTTCGGTTATGATTTGGATTATGGTAAATACCAAGTCATTGAATTTGACCATGATTCATGCAAGATGGATAAGCTTGAAAAAATGATCTATTCGCTCAGGGGATCCGGACAAGATGCTTTCAGAAGATTTGTTTTGACGGAAGGGGGGATTCAAAAAAACATCACAGATCTTGCGCAAACGGTTGTGACGAGCTCAGATGAGCGTACAAGAGCCAATGCGCAGTACCAAATCAATGCTTGGGAAAGAGTCCTTGCAGCCAATGAAAGCGTCATCGCCAATGCCAGCGTAAAAATTGGAGATCAGCTCCTGATCGATGGGGGAGGCCAGTCATCAAATTGGTCTGAAGAAATCACCGTGTCACAAACCAATACCTTGCAAACAGAGCATTACCTGGTTGGAACCGCTGGAATGGAAACCGTGCTCGAGATCGGTGGATCAGGGGGATCTTTTGGATTTAACTATACGAATGAAAAACGCTATGGCGCTTCCGTCACCGATTCTGAATCAGATGCAAAAGTCGTTTCTTATAATTTGTCTGATGGTGATAGTGACGACATATTTTATGTGGATGTTTTCCGGGATGACCGGTATGGAACGCCATTATTCAGGTTGACCAACGGAACAAACACCAGTTGCCCATACGAAGGGGGATATCAAAAGGACCAGCCTTTATTAAAGTTAGATGGACAGTCTGGTGATCATATACTGATGGAGAATGTCCCTGGCGAGATTGCTACGATCTTGTTAGATATGTGTAATCTATCCAATGTATCACGTACATACCTTGTAGCCCTCGGCGGACAGAATCCAGGAGGCGCAACGGTGAGGCTTGGTGGAAATACGATCAGTGCGAACCCATATCCGATCACAGTGGGTCCAAATACTTGTGCCGAAGATTATGTTCTGACTGTGCAAAGAAACCCAGGGATAAATGCATATCCTAACCTGCAGATTGATATGTATCCGGAATGCGATGGTAATATTTCGTCCAGCATAACTGCCTCTGTTTATTTTGGTATCGTTTCTGCTGTGTTGGAGCAAAGCCCGGTCAGTTTATTGAGTGTGTTTCCCAATCCGACCAGCGGGGAGTTGATTGCCGACTTTACCATGGAAGAATCAGCGGATGTTCGATTCGAATTGTACGACATGGTGGGTAACCGTTCCGTATTGGCTTCAGAAGAGAATTTCGCAGCAGGTCCAAATCGCAAAGAGATGAATGTAGCGCAGTTGCCTTCAGGTATCTATCAGCTCGCTATCAAGACAAATAAATCTGTGATCAGTCGTAAAGTGATCGTGCAGCATTGATCTGAAAGTAAAGAAGTAGAGAGAAGCAAAGAAATTCAAGACTAATTGATTCAATGCTTAATCCAAGCACCTTTTCGGGGAAACCCGGGAAGGTGCTTTTTTTATTTGCAAACCGCGCTACTTTATCTTCGCTTCCAACTCCTCAATCTTCCTTTGTTGTGCTTCGATCATCGCTTGCTGTTCCTGCATCGCTGCGATGAGGACCGGGATCATCGCTGTATAATTGACGGCTTCAAATGTAACTTCATCGGCTAGCATTCTTCCGGTACTTCGGTCATCGTTTTCATACTTCGCTGGTTGAACGGCTTGTTTTACCATGGATGGAAATACCTGCTTGACTTCATCTGCAACCAGACCATATTGTTTTCCTCCCGGTAATTGCATCTGCCCGTATTCACTTGTCTTATACAAATACGTTGAAGGCTTCAACGCCTGGATGAGCTGAACAGCATTGGTCATTGGTTGAATATCACTTTTCAATTTCCTGTCCGATCCCTGGTAGCTGCCCGTAGTATATACACTACCTGAGAAATACCCACCCCAGTTAGTTGTCCCATTGACTGCCGTTGCATAAATACCATAAGCATTATTTCCTCCTGCACCGGAAGCATAGATTCCATAATTGTTGGCTGGCCCATTTTGTCCATAACATTCAACTCCGTAGCGGTGATTTGAGCCACCCCCTTGATTGGCAATAGCATAAAGACCTGTTTCGCCTCCTTCGGAATGAACGCCAACACCCATGCCGGCTACATTATCGGCTTCAGCAAACACCGCCGGATGACCATTGCCGGAAGTATTAGCAAAAGAAGCGGTATAAAATGGGTCGCCGGAGGTGACATACAGTTGAGATCCTAAAATACTCACATCGCCAGTGGTGGTGCTCATCGTCAACCCCCAACCGGCTCCATTACCTCCATAAAGTCCGATCGTGTTATCGTCTTCCATTCCGATGAAACCCCTGTTGACCAGATTGGCAGCATCCATAAAGTAGATACCGGCTGAATTACTACCACCCCCATG
>JANNSS010000027.1:0-2479 GCA_031402955.1 Saprospiraceae bacterium | reverse complement strand
GAATCCATCCCATTGAACGCAGACAGGTAATCCAACCTGTTCAGCAGTAACCGTCTGAGATAAAAGGATATCTGCGGTATTGGGTGTGTACACATTATCTGGTCCGTCAAAATCGAGTAAGAGGTCAACCTGACCAGCTTTGGTGATGGTAAACTTTATACAATAATCTTCTCCTGAGCAACGGCTGATGCCAATGAGTTCGAGTTCTCCGACACTGGCGGTCTCGCAGATATCGACCGGGTCATTCAGAAAGATGGAATATTCGGGCTGGGTAGCATTCATGTTTTGAACACTTCTCCGGTCGACGGCCACATCACCGGTATTCATAGCTCCAAAACTATTGAAAGCAACATTGAACGCGGCAGGTTGAAAGCCGCTACCATTAAAATCGATTTTTGTTACAAATGATTTATTGTCATCGTCCGGATCAGGAGCGCATACAAAGAAGGCGCCATTGAAAGGACGGAAAGGAAAACCAAAGTCATTGATGGCAAAAAATGACCAGTTATGGGACCAAACCCGTCCTGGTTTTTCTATTGGTGAAGGTGAGGAACAATCGGCGACCGTGATGTCCCAGAAATCGATCAGGAGGTCATTGTTTTCATCATCCCTGAATTCGATATAATAGTCACCAGTCCCTGCCCAGCCTTGTGAGCCCAGGATAGCGGAGGTGACCTGGGTTGCATTATAGCCTCCAGGCCCGTTGATCTGCATAGGACCATTAAAACCTTCGCTCCAATTCTGGATATTGGCTTCAATGGGCGTGACGGTGATCGGACCGTAAACGACATTTCCGTTCGGGTCTTTGATCTGGTAGTGGAAGTTGATCCGTGGGGGTGCTGGTGATGTCACATTATTGTGTGCCCAGTTGAAACCTAGATAGATGCACTCGGTGGATGGATTCTTCAGGTGGATATATAACCGGCTTAGCGGATTAGGGTTGTTGAATGCGGCAAAACTGCTATATGCCGGGTTATTGATGTGCAGCGCGGCAATGTCAGTCGTGTTATTGCCCATGATGTTGATGTTTCCATTGGGGGCGACCTGACGGGTACCTTCGGCGGATAACTGGTTGACAGCCATCAGGGCCAGGCAGAGAAGGGGGGTAAAAAATCTCATGTTGATTGGGTTCGTATTTGATCTTAGTTAAAAAAATAGGTCGGCATTACCTTGTAAGGAGGTAAGGACGTGTGTATAGTTAACTTAAGAAGAGACGGAAAAAAGGAAAATGCTGCCTTTTATAGCGTGCACTAACGGACTGCTAAGTAAAGAAAACTTATTAAACTATGCAATAATATGAAATTAGGTGGAGGCTGAGGCTGAGGCGAAGTAGGGATCAAGGGATCAAGGAGCAAGGAGGCAAGTCGAAGCGCAGCGGAGATCCCGCCCCGTAAGGGCGGCGGGAGAGCAAGGAGGCAAAGGAGCAAGGGGCAATGGGCAATGGCTAATCATACTCTTACTCTCTTACTTTCTCATTCTCTCACAATGGCCGCTGGCCTGGTGCGCCGCAGAGAGCGAAGTCGAACTGTCCTCACCACCAGCAAAGAGGCAAACTGACTCCCAAGCCAGGAATTGAACAAAATATTGAATGCAGATAACCTTATCGTAGGGGTTCAAAATATTGAACCCCTACAGCAGGATCACATTGCATTCAATATTTTGAAACATTATCTTCCTCGTTGTTCTCTACCTGTAGCCAGGAGGCTACTGTCACAACTTTGCAATTGAACATGTTTCTAATGCTTTACCCGTCGGCAGCCAAGAGGCTACCAACAACGTTTGTTTTTTTCTAGAAAAAAACAAACGAAGGCTGCAGGCGGAGCCTGCACAAAAAACGAGCATAACACGTCTGGCATCTGCGAGTCTGATGTCTCTCACTCTCTTACCCTCTTGCACCTCTCACTCTCTTACACCTCTCACTCTCTTACACCCTCTCACTCTCTTACACCTCTTACTCTCTCACAATGCCATGAGTTAAAAACTGGCTGCCAAGCCAGGAATTGAATTGCCACGGCTTTCAAGCCGTGAGGCTCATGGCATACTAATCCGTACTGTCCAGGATATCCTGTATCCTGATCTGTCCGCTCAGGAGTGTCTCGAAAACCTTCCATCGCGTTTCAGGATCCGTTCCTCCTTTTTGTTCGATATAGGTTTTGACGAGATCCATGCCATGGTTGTAGTTGATGACATAACTACGCTGGCCGCGGATGAAGCTGATTCCCTTAACGGCGGACTCCTCATTATACAATCCATATTCCTGCAACCAGCGCATGGCTTCCTCTTCTGTTATCGAACCACTAAGAAGGCCCCTGCCAACATCATTGCGCACATAATTGAGCTTGCCCTTGGTAGCGAGTGCTGTGAAATATAGTGTGATACCTGTCGTATCGAGACCGGCGAGCGGCAACAATACTTCTTTAGCAAAAGTGATCTTATCTGTCCCCGGAAATACAACATCGATTCCATAATTCGCACTCCC
>JANNSS010000026.1:0-3143 GCA_031402955.1 Saprospiraceae bacterium | reverse complement strand
ATTGATGACTTCTTTAAACTGATCAGTCGTCTCGAAGATGAGATCAATATCATCAGGTGTGATATACTTGATCCCCAGGAGATGCCGTGTACTCAGTTGTTGGTTAGCCATAGTCTATTTTACATCTTCTTTACTGGCATAGATCCGCACCTTTCCGCCACTGCCTTCCTGCCATTCAACTTTTACATAGGCCTGATCAAGCGCATCCACCACGATGCCGGAATAATCTGACTGAATCGGCAGATCGCGATTGAACCGTCTGTCGATCAGGACGAGTAACTCTATCTTTTCCGGGCGACCAAAATGCTGTAATGCAGAGATCGCCGCCTGAATAGTCCGGCCTGTATAAAGCACATCATCAATGAGGATTACCTTCTTGTTGTCCACCAGAAAATCCATTTTCATGGCACTGGCTTTGAGTGGTTCATTTCTGGTCCTGAAATCATCCCTATGGAATGTCACATCGAGGAGGCCGTATTGGAGCGTCTTGATCTTGCCGATTTTGCGGAGTCTTTCGACCATTCGGTCGGACAATGCCTTACCTCTGGGTTGGATGCCGATGATGCAGGAATCGCTAAAATCCCCATGATACTCAATGAGTTGGTGCGCCAACCTGTCGAGGACGAGGTTCAGTTTTTGTTCAGAAAGGATTATTCTGCCGGCAGCCATGAAACGCAAATATAAATCTTACTTTCGGTAATGTGGGAAAAGCAATGAGCAAGGGGCAGGGAGCAAGGAGCAAGGGATGAAGGGAGCAAGGGAGCAAGTCGAAGCGCAGCGGAGATCCCGCTCGTTGCAAAGCCGAAAAGCGGGAGGGCTGGGAGCAAGGGGATATAATGACAGATCCTCTGAAAGCTGGTAGCTGGCAGCTAAAATAAAGTAAGCAAGGAACAGCATTTTTCATAAGATTATCTCCAGGATAGAACGGCGTTAGCCGTTGCAGGAGTTTGCTCCTGCAACCATTTGAATTCCCATTCTGATTCCGTCTTGGAATTTCGGAAGGAATCCGCGTTAGTCGCAGGAGCAAACAGTTCGGCTACGCTCACCGCACCGCTCCTGCAACGGCTCGACTGAAAGCTGACAGCTGATAGCTAATTTTTGAGCTTATCTTTCACTCATGAAATTCCGCTCTTGGAAAATACTTCTCTTAGGATGCCTTGGATATTTTCAGGTAGAAGCCCAGCACATCACCGTTTTAAATGGGTCATTTGAGGGTGAAGCTGCTGATGCCACAGTGCCTCAAGGTTGGATGCCCTGCCAGGAAGGAACTACGCCTGACATCCTTCCTGGTTACTGGGGGGTGTATACACATCCAACTGACGGGGATACGTATCTCGGCCTGATCACCAGAGGAAATGGCACCTGGGAAAGTATCGGGCAAAGATTATCCGGGCCATTGAAAAAAGGGAGTTGCTATGCATGGTCTTTGGATCTGGCGCATGCTGATACGTATTCGGGACACAACGGTCCGATCAAGCTGCGGGTATGGATTTCGAAAGTGAAGTGTAATAAGGATCAGCTCATATTTGAAAGCCCGCTGATTGGGCATACGGATTGGGAGACTTATAAGGTAAAATTTACAGCCGATGACGACTATCAATACATCCTGCTGGAAGCATTTCACAGCGAAGAAGAGTTTTCCTATAAAGGCAATATCCTTATTGACAAAATGAGAGCTATTCTAGGTTGTGACCGATCCTGAAGAATGAAGAATAAGGAATAGCGAATATGGAAGTTAGAAGGTGAGTGAGGAAGTAAGAAGGTAAGCAAGAAGCATAGTGCATAGAGCAGAGAGCAGAGAGTCTGTCTGGAAACAGATTTATATTTCAAGAACTAATTCGCCCTCACAATCTTGTGTTGCATTGAAAATCAAACACCCCTCTTTCCTGAAAGATCATGTGCATAAACGAAATCATTCCAGAGAGAGGGGATGAGGGTGAGTTAAGCAAGAAGCATTGAGCATAGTGCATAGAGCAGAGAGTCTGTCTGGAAACAGATTTTTCTTTCAAGAATCAAGGCTATTGATTGTCAATACTTAATTGCTCATCGACATCTTTGATCAGTTTTTCAAGGGCTTTGCGGTTTTCTCCATTCAGTTTTTCGGGGTCGATCTGTTTGAGCTCCTTTTGGAGGTCACGCAGGTTGTCTTTGACTTCTTCACCTTTTTCTCCTGAGTCTGATTTTAGTTTTTCGAGAGAGCTACTGACCTTGTCAATGAGGCGGTCAAACTCCCCGTCATCATACTTGTCCTTTTGTTTGCTTAAGAAATCACCGACTGCCTTGCCCAGGTCCCTGGTCTCATTGACGATGATTTCAGCCTTGGCTTTGTCGTCACCTTTTCCGAAGAAGTACATATAGCCGACGTAACCGGCGAGAATGAGGATCAATGTAAAAATCAACTTACGCATAGGGTGCACTGGGTTTTGTAATTTGAATAACTAAAATATTTATCGCGCAACGACGCAGCGACGCAACGTCTAAAGATCGCAGTTTAGATCATACAATTTATTTTGCGCGCAGAGACGCAGAGACGCAGTTTTGAATCTTGCAAAAATATTTCTCGCCCAAATCTTAGATCCCGCCATATGCCTTAACCTTTGCATTGGGAGACGCAGATCGAAGATCCCGCCCCGTACGGGTGGCGGGAGGCGCAGTTTTGATTTCTCCTTGCCCCTTGCCCCTTGCTCCTTGCTTCCTTCTTTTCGACGAATTTAGGGGATTCCTCAGGTTCTGACTACTTTTGCACTCCCAAATACGAAAAAGGGCAACATGAAACTGGATTACAATACATTAGAAGCTAAGTGGAAGCAGATATGGGAGGCCAATCAGCTGTATAAAGTCACGGAGGACCCCTCCAGACCAAAATTTTATGTCCTGGATATGTTCCCCTACCCATCAGGAGCCGGATTGCATGTAGGTCATCCACTGGGCTATGTAGCCAGCGATATTTTCTCCAGGTATAAGCGAATGAAGGGCTTCAATGTACTTCACCCGATGGGTTATGATGCCTTTGGACTTCCAGCAGAACAATACGCCCTTGATACTGGTGTACATCCAGCCAAGAGCACCTCTGACAATATTTCAAGATATCGTGCCCAATTGGATAACATTGGTTTCTCCTTTGACTGGAGCCGCCAGGTCCG
>JANNSS010000025.1:0-9416 GCA_031402955.1 Saprospiraceae bacterium | reverse complement strand
AAATGTAAAGTGGAAGGTTACCCCCGATTTTGTGGAAGGCAGGCTCGAAACCGGTAATGATTCACCGTATCCCGGGGAAGATTTCTTCATTGAACTTTACCGAACAGTGGAAGGCGACATCATACCAGGTGCAATTGCTTTAAAATACCAAGGTGAATTTTATAAAAAGAGGTTCGAGCTACTCCGCGAATCTGTTCCGATGGAAATCGTTTTGGGCCTTTTCGAAAGGGTACCTAATGTGAACACACAACATACTGGCAGCATCATCAAAAGCACAGGTCAGTTGTATTGGGAAAGTGATGCTGGTGATACCTGGTCACTTACACCCAATACGGCGGATGAATATTTAAGTCTTAATCATGATAGCCCTACACCTGACGAAAATTTTCAATTGATCCTTGTAGACGTTGATTGTGGTATCTATGCCTTGGGCTTTAAATATCTAGACTATTATTATTGGAAACCAAAAAGATCTGTGTCGAATGAAACTCCGATACGCGTGATTGATATTGCTGATTTGGAATTACAAGAGAATTTTGGAACGCATGCCATCAACTTGTCTGATGTGTTCATGGATTCAGAAGGAGATTCGCTGCTATATTTTGTGACCAGTGAAGATTCAGCACTCGTTTCAGCCAGTATTAATGCCCAACAACTCTTACTGTCGGGAGACGAAGTAGGCATGGCCACTATATATGTGATGGCATTGGATGCCAACGGCGGTTTGGCTGTCGACGAATTTGTAGTACAAGTAAACCCCATCGTATCCACCAAAGAAGTGCAGTCGACTATTTCTGTATTTCCACGGTTGACTCAGGATTTCATTTATATCACCGGATCACCTGGTTATGAAATCACCTTAATCTCTATGGACAAATCCTATCAGCAAGCCATTCCTGTTTCAGGAGACAGCATCAGCATCGATCTCAGTCATTTATCTTCCGGCATTTATTTGTTGCTGTTTACAGACCCCGGGAATGGAAGCACAAGAGTGGAGAAAGTAATCAAGCTTTAAAAATATAATGCCACCTATCATGTACACATCATTTAGAATTGCCTTTTTATCACTGCTCTTTTTCGTTGATCAGATATATGTAACTGCCCAGGTCGCACAAAAAGCTGTTCCCATTTTTGAAAACGGAGAGGCCCAGATCGTTCCTGGATTTGAAGATCCTGCAAAATGGATCAGACATGATCTTTGGGTAGAAACCACGTTTGATACAGATGGAGACGGCAAGCCGGATAGAATGCACGTGGCTGTGACCAGACCTGAACAAACAGACACCGAAGGACTTAAATTACCCATCGTCTATGGTTCCAGTCCATATTTTGCCGGCGTGGCAGAAGAGGTAGATGGTTTGTTTTGGGATGTCAAACATGAACTCGGAGGAACGACACATGAACGTGTGCATCCGGAGGTTATACGATCAGGCGAAAGACCAGTCATTTCAAACTCGCATACGAAAACATGGGTTCCAAGAGGATACATTGTAGTTCACTCTTCTTCTCCTGGCACAGGGCTTTCCCAGGGAGCACCTACGGTAGGCGGCGACAATGAATCATTGGCACCTAAAGCAGTCATTGACTGGTTGTGCGGACGTATACCAGGATATACCACACCTGATGGTTTTGAAAAGGTCGAGGCCTATTGGTCGACAGGTAAGGTGGGGATGACAGGCACCTCTTATGAAGGAACACTCCCTTTGGCCGCAGCAACCACTGGCGTGGAAGGGCTTGAAGCTATTATACCTGTTGCACCTAATACCTCCTACTATCACTACTACAGGTCAAATGGATTAGTACGGTCACCCGGAGGATATTTAGGAGAAGACATTGATGTGCTCTATGATTTTATCCATAGCGGAGATGAATCAAAACGGGCGTATAACAATGCGACGGTGCGTGACACGGAGATGAAGAATGGGATGGACAGGATCACAGGTGATTATAATGATTTCTGGGCCGGACGTGATTATCTCAATGATATGCAACCCATGAAAGCTGCCATGTTGATGTCGCATGGATTTAATGATTGGAATGTGATGCCAGAGCATAGCTACCGGATTTATGAAGCTGCAAAGGCTAAAGGTTTGCCTGTTCAACTTTACTATCACCAGAATGGACATGGTGGTCCGCCGCCAATGACAATGATGAACAGATGGTTTACCCATTATCTGCATGGCGTAGACAACGGAGTAGAAAAGGATCCCCGTGCATGGATCGTGCGGGAGAATGACAAACCAGACAATCCAACATCTTACAAGGATTATCCGAACCCTGATGCATCGGTTGTTAAATTTTATCTTGGGTCTGGCGCCCCTGAACATGGAAGCCTGCGTACAGAAAAACAAAAAAAACAGGGAACAGAAAAGCTGGTTGACAATTATTCATTTACAGGTGCTTCATTAGCACAAGCTGAAATTACGAATCACCGGTTGATGTATGTTACGCCGGTATTGTCAGAGGATATACATATCTCCGGCACCCCAAAAGTTACAGTCACCATCGCGAGCAGTAAACCAGCGGCTAATCTTTCGGTGTGGTTAGTATCCTTGCCATGGACGGAAAGCAGACAAGCAAAGATTACCGATAACATCATCACGCGCGGGTGGGCCGATCCTCAAAACCATAGTTCGATCACCAAAGGCGAACCATTAGCGGCCGGAAAATTCTATACCGTCACCTTTGACTTGATGCCTGATGATCAGATTATTCCCAAAGGGGAGCAAATCGGGCTGATGATCTTTTCAAGTGATAAGGAGTTTACACTCTGGCCCGCGCCTGGAACAGAATTGACTATTGATTTGGACGGAACCATGATTGAGTTGCCGATTGTAGGTGGTGATGGTGCATATAAGGATGCGATAAAAGAAAATTAAAGGGTTATCAGACACCTTCAATCTGCTGCCTAATCTTGAGAATTAACTATAAAAAGTAAAGCCATGGCTTCACGTCATGACGGATAGATGCACCTCAATCCCTTGTGCCTTGAAAAAGCATGCATTATCTTGAAGTTGAAAAGAGGGAGCGTCACATCGTGAAGTTCAAACGCACTTTATTTCTCCTCCTTAAAAAACGCAATATTCCCGACATCATGCTTTACAGGTTGCAGGCTGTTGAGGTACATCCAGATGGCTGTGAGATCTTCATCCGTCATGCGGGAAAGCGCACCCCAGTCCATCGGGGAGAATGAATACGCTCTGCCTAATTTAAATCTGGCAATAAATTCCTCTGCCGTTTTAAATTTCACAAGGACGCCACCAGGATCGGGTGTGATATTGGGTGTGCGAAGCCATGTGGTGGTGTCTGCCTTGAGGAATTTATGAAAGTCTGCCCAGGGTTCGAATTCCATACCGCCGGCAAACTCAGGTCCCGTTGCTTCATACGTCATCATATCCCTTTGCGTGTGGCAGCCTACGCAATTAGTCACGTAGCGCGCCAGGTATTCGCCTCGTTCGATCGTGGGTGCCATCGGGGGAGCAACGGCAGGAGCATCCGGGTTTTCGATTGGTTTGAATGTGGAAGAAAGAGAACGCACGGCTTTTCCCATGAAGGTCCATTCGTTGGCAGGGACAGTATTTTCAACAGGTGCCAGGGATCGCAGATATGAAACGACGGCTACCAAATCATCATCTGCCATTTTCCAGAAGGGCATGAGTAGTGGCATGCTTGCATGGCCATTGGGCCGGATACCGTGACGCATCATCCGGAAGATTTGTTCATCGGTATATCGCCCCAGACCAGTCTTCGAATCTGATGTGAGGTTTTGCGTATACATATTTCCCAGTGGACCCATCGGGAATTTTATACCACCCTTGAGCTGCACCTCCAGGCCTTTATCGCTATCGACTATTTCAGCAAAAGTGGAAACATGACAGGCGTTGCAATGGGCTGGGCCATTGACCAGATACTTACCTCTGGCGATGATGGTGGAATCGGTACTGGCTTTTAAAGCCGGACCGGGCCAGTCATAGGTCTTGTCATAGGAGGACTGGACGAAGAGGTAAAAACCGATGACAGCGATAGCGATAAGGACAAGGACAGAAAGCAGGATCTTCTTAAGCATGACGGAGACATTTGTGGTGTGAATAGATATAGTTGGCGCGGTGTCCTCAGTGCTTAGCTTACGGATCGCTAATATAAAAAAATATAGAAGTACCTGGTAGCTTTGGTTCCTTTTATTTCGTCCCAAGATGCAATACGGAGCGTACAACAGCATACGCCTATTAAGTAAGTAAACGGAAGTGGGAGGGGATATTTAATAAGCGAACCTTTGGCTTGCCGCAATGAACATATGGAAAAGCGTACCATTAACTCTTTGAATATTAATTGGGATGCCTTATCTTGAGTCTCTGACATTTACGTGATAGCGGTCATTGTAAAGTGACACACCAAAAAGTTGAAATAAATAACAATGGAAGAACTTTATAAATACTTAAATAATATCACTCCAATTTCAGACAAAACCTGGACTTTGCTGAAAGATATTTTTATGCAGAAAGAATTACAAAAGCTGGACTATTTTTGTAATGTTGACAAAGTAGCCACTAAAATTGCATTTTTACAAGAAGGGGTGGTTCGTTCATTTTATACCAATACCGAAGGACAGGAATTGAACAAGAACTTCTTTGTAGCTCCTGCTTTTATAGGAGCATATTCTTCGCTAATCACTCAAACACCTAATAAATTGGCTCAACAGGCCTTGACAAATTGCATAATTTGGGAAACAGATTATGCCAATATCAAACAACTATATGACATTTGTCATGACCTTGAAAGATTAGGCAGGCTTATAGCAGAATATTATTTTGTAGAAAAAGAAATACGAGAGGTTAATCTATTAAATCTTGAAGCAAAGGAATATTATAAAATATTTCAACATCAGTATCCAACACTCGAGCAACAAATTCCACAATATCATATTGCTTCGTTTTTGGGCATTACGGCTACCCAATTATCACGTATAAGGGCAGAAAAAACCTGATTTCATTTCTTTACATATGTAAAGAGACCTGAAAAAACCAGCTCATACCTTTGCTGAATAATTAAAAAAAAGAAAATGAGCAAAATCAAATCAGTTTTTTCGGTAATAAGCATTGCAATTCCAATGCTTTTAATTCAGTCCTGTGCTATCAAGCCTCTAGCTTGGAAACCTCAAACAATACCTTTATTTGAAGGCGTAACAAAACTCAACAATGAATTAACAACAGTTGAGAAAATAGATTTGGGAGGTTGGGTTGGTGCAGAGGACATCGTTTTTGACAGTGTAGGCAACCTTTATTGTGGAGTGCATAAGGCAGAAAATGATTTTTCTGACGGAAAAATATTGAAAATTAACCCAGACGGAAAAATTGAAATATTCTATGATGCTGGTTCTTGGGTAGCAGGTTTGCATTTTGACAATCAAAATAATTTAATTGCATTAAGCCACAAACAAGGACTTATTAGTATTAGTGCTGAAAAGAAAGTTACCGTACTGGCTAATAAAGATGATAAAGGTAGGACCTTTTTAATTCCGAACGGTTTGGATATCGACAGCAAACAAAATATGTATTTCACCAATACCTCTTCCGAAAGCCCTTATACAATAAAATATGGCAGAAAATTAATTTTAGAAATGAAACCCAATGGAGGATTATACAAATACAACCCAGCCACTAAAGAAGTTGAAACACTAATTGACGGTACTTATTTTGGAAATGGCGTGGTGATTTCGAAAGATGAAACCTTTTTATTGATGGTTGAAACTACCAAGTATCGCATACTAAAATATTGGCTTAAAGGCGAAAACGCAGGTAAAACGGAAATTTTTATGGACAATTTACCCGGATTTCCAAATGGCATTTCTGTTCGTGAAGATGGCACTTTTTGGCTTGGCTTTACAACAAAACGAAATGATGCACTTGATAAAATACATCCTAAACCAGGCATGAAAAAATTTGTGTATGGCTTGCCGAATTGGTTACAACCCAAGCAAGATAAATTTGGCATGGTGATTCACATTTCTGAAAATGGAACTATCCTCAACACATTTTTCGACTCGACGGGAATTGTGATGCCCGAAGCCGGTTCTGTAAACGAGCAAAACGGATTTTTATATATGGGAGGTGACAATTTACCCTGCATTGGAAAATATAAATTGTAGTACTGAAATTCTGAATGTTAATATGCTCGAAAAACAACGAACCGCTAACACGGGTTTGGCAAAAGTGGCAGTTCAGTAACCCGTCTCGGCTCAGCCGAGATGGTTAATCAAACATTGGTGCTCCACATCAACATTTGCGTTAAAAATAGCCACCTTCGGCAAGCCACAAACCGTAATGATCTATCATTCGACCAACTAACCTTACCCCAAAAGTTTTTAACAATAGAGTAATTAAGCAGTTAACTGTAAGCATAGAAAAGCTACGAAATAGATAGCGACAGTGAGATGATTTCTATCTGTCATCTTCCCAATTCCCTAAACGCTATCCTCCGTACCATCAGCTTCGCCATACCAATCACCCAAGCCGTTTTATACTACCTCAATCTGCCTATTCCGGAGACAATAACTGCACATAACTCCCAGCTCCAGGGCCGACGATTCTGAATTCGATGATATCGTTTTGACGAAACGGAGATGGAACTGGAACAGGTAATGGAAAGGATATAGTGGAACCCGGATGTATTCCAATCGTGTTATAGCTGACCCTAGTGACCAAAATAGATCCGGGATTGGTCCCGGGTAATCGTTGGATAGAGCCTACGCATGCAGTTTTCCTGAACACCGTACACCTCGATCCGGTCATGTTGTTAAACTCCACATAATCATTGACAGCGAAGGGAAGGGAAGCATAGTTGTAGAACGAAAGATCACTAAGTGGCACTACTCCCAATGTATTCGGATTGACTACCGTCACCTTCAAGATGCCAAGGCCTGTTGTCGGATTGTTCAGTTCCTTGATTATTCCCCTGGAGTATATCTTTTTGGTGACAGTACCCATATCTGCAGAATCCAGGGTAAATTCAACATAATCCCCTACGAAGACCAGCACAGTGGGTGAAACAAAATCAATCTCTGTATTAAGGAATCTCTGGTTACCGACACCATCGACTTCTTCAACTTGTAATTTCCCGGGGGTTTTGCGGTTGGTAACTTTCGGCGTTATTTTGACGATTCCTTTTGACATAGCTTAGTTGGTTTAGATAGCATTGAATATTTTTTGTTATTTCACAAGAGTAATAAAATACACGCTGACCTTAATTCTTTTCGCTATGCGGTATTTCACCATTGGGACCGGTACCCTTCTTTTTTGCCTAAGCGTGCAGTCCATTCATGCTCAAAATACATTTACCGACTCTTTAAGAATCAGGCTCCATCAGGCCTCAAGTGTCCAAAAGATAGAAATTAATTATGAGATCGGGAGTAATTTTTTCTACGAATTACCTGATTCAGCTATCTATTATTACCAGGAAGCGCTTCGGCTAGCACAGCTAGAACATAATGATACCCTCATTGCCAGGTGTCTCAACAAAATCGGAAGCTTGAACTTCAATGCCGGGGAATACGATGACGCCATTGACAATATCTTCAGCGCGCTGAAACTGTTCGAGCAACTCCAGGATCAGTCGAGAATGATGCGGTGCATGCAATACCTGGCCATGGCTTACAGGGAGCAAAGCATGTATGACAAAGCGCTTAAGTACGCTCATCAATCACTAGAGATGGCCTGGGTAATAGAAGACTCTTCTTCAGCAGCAGTTAGTATGAATATCGTGGGTTCAATTTATTATTCACAGTCCAGCTACGACATGGCCCTGGACTATTTTCAACAATCGCTTCATGGGATGGATGCATCTGAAGATCCCCAGGGCATGGCTGACGCATTGAACAATGTAGCCTTGATCTACGAAAAGAAACATCAACTCGAGAAAGCGCTTGAATATCATCTGCGTTCACTTACCCTGGCAAAAGAACTCGGTGACAACCGGGGCATTGCAGCAAGCTATCACAACATCGGGTTGGTGTACAATGCTATGAAAGAGTACGAGGTCGCGCTCCCTTACCTGGATAGCTGCATTGTATTGGTCAAAGCCGGAGACGATAAATTCTACCTTAAGGAATCCTATCAATCCCTTGCAGGACTATACTCGGACATGGGCGAATATGAGAAAGCCTATCAAACGCATCTCTTATATGCACAGCTCAACGATACCCTGATGAGCCAGGAAAACAAGCGGCAGTTTGCGGAGATGAATACGCGGTATGAAACAGAGAAGAAAGACCAACAAATCATCCTGTTGGATACGGACCGGAAATTTCAAAAAACGATACGCAATGGATTTATTGTTGGATTTATAGTTGTACTACTTTTCGCAGGTGTTTTCTTCAGGCAGCGAAATCATATCAGCAAAGCCCGGAAGCGGAGTGATGAATTGCTGCTGAACATATTGCCCGAAGAAGTGGCGGATGAATTAAAAGCGAACGGCAGGGCAGAAGCCAAGCAGTTTGAAGAAGTGACTGTGCTCTTTACCGATTTCAAAAACTTCACCTCGATGAGTGAGGTGCTGACGCCGCAGGAGCTGGTCAATGAAATCAACTATTGTTATTCGGAGTTCGATTCGATCATCACCCGATATGGAATTGAGAAAATTAAAACCATCGGGGACAGCTACATGTGCGTAGGTGGTTTGCCTGTTGCCAACAAGACCCATTCGGTAGATGTAGTGAAGGCCGCAATGGAAATCCGTGATTTTATGTTGCTGGAAAAGAAAAAGCGTGAGGCTGCCGGAAAGCAATATTATGAAATACGTATCGGGTGTCATACGGGCCCTGTGGTAGCAGGCATAGTGGGGACCAAGAAATTTGCCTACGATATCTGGGGCGATACCGTCAACATTGCTTCCCGCATGGAAAGCAGTGGGGAGGCCGGTAAAATCAATATCAGTGGTGCCACCTATGAGCTTTTGAAAGACAAATTTTCCTGTAAATACCGGGGAAAGATCCTGGCGAAAAATAAGGGGGAGATAGATATGTACTTTGTGGAAGGGAGTTTCACCTCATCCAAACCACCAGTCTAAACAGTATTTTCCTTCCAAACAATTTTAACCCTAACCAGGTCTTCCCAAAAATATTTCTTGAAGTCACTGACCGTCCATCCACCCCATCCGTATAATGGCTATTATCAGCACCAGCCAAGCCAGGTTCAAACATCATCACTGTATACAGGATTTTGTCATACCACTTTAAGGCATACTTCTTTTTACCTATTCGTGTATAATACCTGTACAACCAATAGTACGTATTGACCCGCACAGGCAGTTTATCATCACTGTTGACCATCGACCAGACACCGCCTGGGTGAGAACGATATTTGGCATTTTCAATTTCAGCGCCCATCCATTTACCTTTGCCATACTGACCTAATAATGAAATC
>JANNSS010000024.1:0-6153 GCA_031402955.1 Saprospiraceae bacterium | reverse complement strand
GGAGATTGTGGAAGAGCGTAGAATTGCCCTGCATTGACACGGCTTGGTACTACAAAATCGCGGGCACCTTCAGGAGTGCTCTTGATCAGGTTTGGAGTTTCTACTTCTATAAATCCTGCACCGGAGAGGTACTTCCTCGTTTCAAGAGCGACCTTAGCACGGAACATCAGTTTTTCCTGCACCGGATTGCGCCGGATATCAAGATATCTGTATTTCATGCGGAGTTCATCACCACCGTCGGTCTCATCTTCAATCGTAAAAGGAGGAACTTTTGAAGCGTTTAGGGTCTTGAGGGAGGTGACCACGATTTCGACATCACCGGTAGGCCGGTTTGGGTTTTTACTGGATCGCTCCCTCACCGTACCAGTAGCCTGGATGACAAATTCCCTTCCCAGTTTCCGAGCCTGCTGGCAAAGTGCAGCATCATCTTCCATGTTAAACACTAACTGCGTGATACCATATCGGTCCCGGAGGTCAATAAATGTCATACCACCAAGGTCTCTTGAAGCCTGCACCCATCCACAAAGGGTCACTTCCATGCCTGCATTACCTAGTCGCAGTTCTCCACACGTATTCGTCCTGTACATACTTTTTATTCATTTGTTTGGGTTGCAAATGTACGGAGCAGAGGGCAGAGGGCATAGAGCGGAGAGCAGGGACTGTGAGTTATTGAATATAGAGTCCCCTTTAGGGGATTTAGGGGCAAAAAGGTAGGATGGTGGAATGGCAGAACGGAAAATGGCTAAAGAGGCTTAATGGTCCTGCATTGTTTAAGATGAAAGTCAAACTGCGCCTCTGCGGCTCTGCGCGCAAAACAGATTTGGTGGACTCAAAATCTTTGAATACTGAAGGACTATTTCTCACGCTCTCACGTTCTCACGTTCTCACGCTCTCACGCCTCTCACGTTCTCACGGTCTTTGGTCTACCTTTGAGCCATGGTCCTGGTCCTGACGTTTTTGTGGTTGTTTTCTCTCCTTATCCTGATGGGGTACCATTTTTTTATATTCCGAACAAGTAATAAAAAATCTTCAACACATGAATGGTCTGCACATCCAGGCGTCAGTATTGTCATAGCTTTGAAGAACGGGGGTGACAGCCTCGCGAGACATTTCAAGGAATTTTTATCACAGGAATATCCCTTGTATGAAATCATCATCGTCAATGATCACAGTAGTCCGGAAGAACAGAAAAAACTTGAAGAAATAGTTTTTGGATTTCCGCAAGTTTCATTGCATCATTCAAAAGCGCAACCGGGTAAGAAGCAAGCCCTTTCGCTGGGAATTGATAAAGCGAAATATGATCTTATTCTTTGCACAGATGCAGATTGCATTCCTGCTGGAAATGGATGGATAAAAAGTATGGTCATGCATGGCAATGGAGATAATCTTATCCTTGGGTATTCACCCTACGTACAAAACACTGGTTTCCTGAATCTCTTTGTGCGGTTTGAAACGGTGATGACAGGTATCCAGTATTTGTCCTGGGCGATGGCGGGAAAGCCTTACATGGGCGTCGGACGCAATATGTTGTATCCTCGAAAATTGTTTCAGCAGGAGGACCCCTATAAAGACCAGACGCATATCCCATACGGGGACGATGATTTATGGGTACAACATGCTTCCTCAGCAGGAAAAGTGGCGGTTAATACAGAAAAAGCCTCACATGTCTTTTCATCACCAGCTACCTCGTGGAAAGAATGGTTTAGACAAAAGCACCGCCATCTCTCCGCGGCACATCATTATCAAATGAAAGTTTGGTGGCAACCAGGATTGTATGCCATGGCACTTATCTCGCATTGGTTTTTATTACCTTTTTTGATCGTGTCATCTCTTGACAATATGATGCCTGCGATATTTGTTTTAGGCCTGGCCGTCAGGTGGGATACATACCGGAGATGGACATCACGATTAGGAGATCGAGACACGGATATTTGGTATCCGCTTCTCGAAGTGGGGTATGCGTTATATCTTGCAGGGATGGGCTTCATCACCATCGTGGCAAAAAAGCAAACATGGAATTGATACTTTCTTATTTTCCGGACCTTTCAGATAAGCAGATCTCACAATTTAAAGCCATAGGTCCGCTATACAGGGAGTGGAATGAAAAGATCAATGTAGTCAGCCGCAAGGACATAGATCACCTCTATGAACACCATATACTACATTCACTCGCGTTGGCCAGATACAATCCGTTTGCACCCGATATGAGCATTCTTGATGTGGGTACAGGTGGTGGCTTTCCAGGAATTCCATTGGCCATTATGTTTCCGGAAGTCCATTTTACATTGCTGGATTCAACGGCTAAAAAATTACATGTTGTGAACGAGGTAGCTGCAGCCATCGGTTTAGAGAATGTAAAATCCATACACATGCGTGTAGAAGATCATGAAGGCGAGTATGCAATGGTAATCAGCAGGGCAGTCAGCTCCTTATCTCAGATGGTCGAATGGACGAGGCATCTGGTACCCTCACAACGATGGATAGCTTTCAAGGGGGGTGAACCTGCCGAGATCAGGAAAGAGTTACCACCACGCTATCAGGTTAACTCTATTCCTGTCAGCAATTATTTCAAGGAAGAATACTTCGTTGGAAAATATCTTGTCGATGTAAAAAGGCTGAGTTAATTCCTTTTTAAAGAACCGTTTTGCCTCATTGGTGTTATTTCACTTCAACCTTTAACCTAATCAGACATGTCAAAAAAAATAGGAATTATCGGATCCGGTATGGTAGGCATAGCCCTGGCCAACGGTCTCCAGCGACACGGATATCAGCTCATGATCGGCACCAATGATTCTTCCAAGCACGAAAGCATCAGAGAGAAAACAAATGGTGAAGTGGCTATCGGTAATTTTGAACAAACTGCACAATATTCCGATCTGCTGATCCTGGCTGTCAAAGGGCTCAACGCAGAGGAAGCAGTGCGTAAGGCAGGCATCAAAAACCTAATCGGAAAAACGGTACTGGATGCTACCAATCCGATAGCAGATGGACCTCCGACCAACGGAGTCTTACCATTTTTTACAACCTTGAATGATAGCCTGATGGAGCGGTTGCAGGCCCTTGCCCCGGAGACCCATTTTGTAAAATGTTTTTCGTGTGTGGGAAATGCCTTGATGGTCGATCCTGATTTCGGAGGCGAGAAACCCACCATGTTTATCTGTGGCAATAACGAAGAGGCCAAGAAACGGACTTCTGCATTACTTGAAGAGATAGGTTGGGAAGCCGCGGATATGGGAAAGGTTGAGGGTGCTCGCGCGATAGAGCCACTGTGTATCCTTTGGTGTATACCGGGAATTAACAGCGGGCAGTGGAGGCATGCGTTTAAGTTGTTAAAGTGAGGGGCATAGTGCAAAGGGCATTGAGCAGATCTAAACCGTGTGGATGCTTCTACTCAGCAAGCAGGTCATTGAGCAAGAGAATAAATTAGGATCAAATAAAAGTCCCCATTAGGGGATTTAGGGGCAAAACGGGCAGAGAGCATAGGGCTAAGAGCATGGAGACTGTCTGGAGACAGATTTTGCAATGGCTGACGACAATAGCAGAGACATAGGACATAGAGCAAAGAATACCATGAGCAAAAAACCTCGCTTTCAAGCCAGGAATTGAATTGCCACTGCTTTCAAGCCGTGGGGCTCATGAGTTAATTTGGTTTTCCGGCACAGAAAGATTATATTTAGTGATTATATAATCCCGACGGGTGAACTCCGTCAGCTAATCCCTGGCCCATGAACCACAATTACATCCAGGTAATTGCATGCGTACTATTATCCCTTTCAGGAATTAGCGCATCCAATGCACAATCCTCCGGTCCCGAATTTCTTTATTGCTCGTCTACACCTGATAGTTTATGCGTGCAGGATGAAGGGGTGCGACTACCTTCCAATAATCAGCTCTATTTGGGGGAGTCACATCCCGATGCTACTTCTTGCGGTGTACATGTAACACAGAAAAAACGTGTCAGGTCAAATTGTGGCGATACCCTTCAATATGAAGTACATTTGTTTATTCACGATACCTCAGCCCCCTACATACTTAAATCGCTGACGACCATCACTACAGATTCTTCAGGTGAAGCTGAACTGATTTTTAATACTGAAGAGGCTGTGGATGAATTTATAAGTTCATCAGGAATTCCATACGGGACAGGTTGCCTACCTTATCATCGTGTGCAATGGATCGTAACGGATTTATGCGGATCAACAATTATTTGTGAGCAAAGAATTCAGCTATATGATTGTAGTGCCATAGCGGCAATATTACATACCACTCCATCCATAGCGATTATTCCACTCGGATGTCAGCTTACACTTTATGCAAGAGATTATTATTTCGGTGGATTGGACGATTGTAGCCATAGTGATCAGTTTGACTATAGCTTTGTTGAAAGCAGGTATAATCCTGATACCATGATCTACTGCCCACCCGCCTATGGTGTTGAGATACCATGGAAGATATGGATAGCAGATGCGGGTCTTGACAAGAATTGCAACGGGCAAATCGAATGGACAGAACGAAACAAAGTTGAGCTTCCTTTCACAATCATCTTTATAGACAATGTTCAAGTTTGTTGTGAACCGGATTTTGATTCCACACTAACTGGTCAGATCACTACTATTGTGGGAAACGAAGGGATTAAAGATGTATACGTTTCACTACTCCGGCCTGGTCATGTTTTTCCAACCTATGTTACAGCGCAGAATGGTATTTACTCTTTTGAAGTAAATCTGAGTGGTGAGGAAACAACGATAGTTCCTGAAAAGAATGATCGACATAAAAATGGAGTGACAACGCTGGATCTGATCAAGCTCCAAAAACACTTGTTGGGTAGAGAGCCCTTTAATGCCCCCTATCAGTACATTGCCGCTGATGCTAATCATTCACAAAATGTGAGTGCTATAGACCTCATTGAGTTGCGTAAACTTATCCTTGGTATCTATACAGAGTTACCTTGGCAAAAGAGCTGGCGCTTTGTGGCAAGAGAATATGTTTTCCCGGATACGCTCGAAACATGGACATATGCATCTACCATTACATTTACAGACATGCTCCCGGCCAGTGCTGATTTTTATGGTATCAAGATCGGTGATGTCAACGGTACAGCACAACCTAATTTCACCCAGATCCTTCCGAGGGAATCACTAGTTCCTTTAGAGCTCAAAACCGATCAGCAATTTTATCTTGCAGGAGAGATCATCAATGTCCCCATCCGCATTTCCGCAGATCAGAAGCTAACCGGGTTTCAATGTACACTAGCTTTACCAGGAATGGAATTCCTAAATATATTTCCAGGGCAACTCGATATTTCTGAAGAACACTTTGCTCTATACAACGACAAGATGTCGATCAGTTGGTTTGACGAAAATACCTTAGACGTATTGGCGGATGATGTATTATTTACACTTCAATTGCGAGCCACCAAATCAGGCAACATAGGCCAGACGATCTCCATTAATTCAGAGATCACAGAAGCAGAAATCTATCTCGCCAATGAAGAAACATTTCTTCCATTTCTGAATGTTCAGGATGAACATGCTAAGGATAAGTTTCAAATCATTTCTTGTGCCCCTAATCCGTGGAAAGAAGAGACCACGATCAATTTCATATTGTCCGAATCAGATCATGTGTCCTTTACTTTATTTGATATATCAGGACGTGAATTATATTCCACAACGAAGTATTTCCAAAGTGGAAATCATCAACACCAACTCAGGTCATCAGATTTTCAGGCGAAAGGAATGGTCTTTCTTGAGATCAAGACCTCTAAGCATACAGAGATTATAAAATTGATAGTGGCATCGTAAAGTTGATCCTTTACAAAACATCTGTCCACGCAAGTTTAAACTTGCACACGCACAAGCTTAAGTAAACTTAAGCTTAACAATTAGCTTAAAAAAAGTACAGGCGAAGCCTGAACTTTTTTACTCACCACTCATGCTTCGACCTGCTCGCGCGCATCCATGTGCTACAGCTCAGCAACCGCCACTCACATTTTTCACTCTTCACTTTTCACTCTTCACTTTTCACTGATATTCCGGAACATCTTCCCACTCATTTGGCTCCAGCCAATACACATCATACCCGAATTTTTCAACCAGGTAATTCCGAAGACTTTCTTTAAGGGATGAAGACTTTTCAAAACCGGCGATCACCGCA
>JANNSS010000023.1:0-5000 GCA_031402955.1 Saprospiraceae bacterium | reverse complement strand
AAGTCCTTTATAATCTGCATCCCATTCTCCCCCCTGAAATAGGCCGCCCCAAAAAAGACTGCAGGTACAAAAAGCACCAGGAAAACGAAAAACCGGGCACACCCGGTCACTTTATATTTTGGTCCCATGATTTTACATTTTTAGTCTAGTGTCCAATATACAATCCCATCGTCGAATCTTACTTGTTTAATCTACAATGTGCACCGTTTTACCCCTAAATCCCCTATAGGGGACCTATTTTTTATTAATTTAGATTGTTCACCTCGAATCGGTACAAGTCTGTCGAACTAATCTGTCCGAGCTGCTCGAACAAAATCACCTCGAATAGTCACTATCTGTCGCTCAAAACTGTCTGAGCTGCGCGAAATGATTGTTTCATGCAATGACAAGACTCATGTTGTCAAATCATGCCCAAGAAACAATACTTGAAATACGATTAAGCGAGCCAGCAAGTAGGATCGCCATGCAATTGCTCTAATACCAAAGCGAGTTTTTTGAGCGACTAGATTTTTTGGTTACTTTTTTAGCAATGAAAAAAGTAACACTAATTCCCCGCGCCTCGTGCGCAACGAAATCCTCACGATATCCTGGACCAATCCTGTTTATACTTATACTCCGTACTGAGATACCTCGCCATCACAGCATGCTCCTGCATCTTCAATGCAGGATCACGTGTGAGTATATCTTCCGCAATCATCCGCGCAGTCTTGAGTATCGCCTGGTCTTCCACCAAATTGGCAGCTTTAAATTCAAAAGCCCCGCTCTGTTTGGTCCCGGCTATATCTCCAGGCCCACGCAGTTTAAGATCCGCTTCCGCTATCGCAAATCCATCATTGCTTTTGCAGATCACTTCAAGCCGCTCTTTCGCGGTTTTTGAAAGTTTATAACTCGTCATCAGGATACAATAGGATTGATCCGCACCTCGTCCCACGCGGCCGCGCAACTGATGCAATTGCGCTAACCCAAATCGTTCTGCATTTTCAATGATCATCACCGTTGCATTGGGCACATTGACCCCAACTTCAATCACCGTTGTAGAGACCATGATCTGCGTTTTCAATTGCTTGAATCCCTGCATGGCATCTTCCTTTTCCTGAGCCTTCATTCTGCCGTGCACCACTGTAATTTGATAATCGGGTCTCGGAAATATTCCCAACAACCTTTCATATCCATCCTGCAGGTTTTCCAGGTCTAGTTTTTCAGACTCTTCGATCAACGGATAGATCACATATACCTGTCTTCCTTTTTTGATTTCACTTCGCACAAATTCCATCACCTTTGAACGGTGTGCTTCAGTACGCTGCATCGTCAGCACAGGTTTGCGACCTGGAGGTAATTCATCCAACACCGAAACATCAAGGTCACCATACACGGTGAGTGCCAACGTACGCGGAATTGGTGTGGCTGTCATGACCAAAACATGTGGTGGATGTAATGGAGACTTGGTCCACATCTGCGCCCTTTGCGCTACACCAAACCGATGTTGCTCATCCGTGATGGCAAGTCCCAGGTTCGCAAACTCAACCCACTCTTCAATCACCGCATGTGTACCGATTAAAATGTTCGTCCTGCCTGCCTTCAGTGATTCCAGGATGGCTGCACGTGGGTTGCCGGTGATACTTCCTGAAAGAAAGTCAATTTTGATATCAAGCCCTTCAACCAGTTCACTGATGGATCTGTAATGTTGCATGGCCAATACTTCGGTCGGTGCCATGAGGACAGATTGGAAACCATTGTCAGCAGCCAGCAACATGCACATGAGGGCGACAATAGTTTTTCCACTACCTACGTCGCCTTGCAATAGCCTGTTCATCTGATGCCCTGAACCCATATCCTTCCTGATCTCACGCATCACTCTTTTTTGTGCTTCCGTGAGCGTGAAGGGTAGGTGTTTGGTGTAGAAAGTATTGAATACATGTCCTACTTCTCCAAAGACAAATCCTTTGACGGTCTCTGCGCGTTTTACTTTAGCGCGCAATAACATCAACTGGAGAAAAAAGAGTTCTTCAAATTTCATCCGGTTTCTCGCCTTGGTTAATTCCTCCTGCGAATTTGGAAAATGTATTTTTTTAAGGGTATCAAACCGGGAATAAAATCTGAGTCTGGAAAGGATGGACTCAGGTAAGTTTTCAGGTACATCATTCGGCCTGATCTCGGTGATCAGTTGTTTGACTATTTTTCGTCTTCCTTTACTGTCAAGACCACGGATGACCAGTTTTTCTGAACTGCTATAAACCGGTTCCAATCCTGTGGAGACTGTCTTTTCCAGCGACAGTTCTTCGATCTCGGGATGGACGATATTATACTTTCCTCTGAAGTCCTGTAATTTTCCATAGATCAGATATGGTTTACCCTGTACGATCCATTGATCAATATCTTTTGCGCGCTGAAACCAAAGTATCTCCAGTTCACCGGTGCCATCTTCAAAACTAGCAATGAGCCGTTTTTTATGCCCGGTGCCTTCAATGCGTTTGTTGGTGAAGATCCCTTTCAATTGCACAGGCTCCGCAGAGGTCTTTGCAATTTTTATAGTGGAGATCTCTGATTTATCAATGTATCGGAACGGAAGGTCCCACAACAAGTCACCAATCCGATGTATACCCAGTTCCTTGCGCAGCAACTCACCCCTGACAGGGCCTACACCCTTCATGTATTCAATTGGTTGAGTTAAAATAGAATCCCCCTGGAACACGCTCTTTTACTTCTGGAACTGGAAAGATAAGGGAAGGTTTAATACTGCACCTATTTCGCCCCCGCCCCCTGTGTTGCGCTGCACTCATCCTCAGCCAAACAAACCTCGGGGAGGCATGATTTTTCGTGCCGATGAGCTTCGTGAGTTACGGGATGGAATATTGATTACAAGAATAAAATCATCTCGAATCGGCAAATGGCTGTCGAGCTAAACTGTCCGAGCCGCTCGAACAAAATCACCTCGAATCGGCACCATCTTGTCGCTCAAAACTGTTTGAACTGCGCAAATGACCTGTTTCATGCAATATCAAGACTACTGGGGCACACCAATTGAAAGAAACAGAACTTGAAACACAAATAGGCGTGCAAGCGGAACTGAACGTCAAACAAAGGCTCGAAAATCAAAGTGAGTTTTTTGAGCGACTAGACTTTTTGGTTACTTTTTGGGTAATGCAAAAAGTAAACGTATTTCCACGTTTCGTGCGCAACGAAATCCTCATTGCACTGGTGTACCCCTAAATCTCCTAAAGGGGACCTTTTAAAATTACATTTTTATAAATCATTTCGATAAGCAGGACTTGTCGCTCAAAACTGTTTGAACTGTGCAAATGACCTGTTTCATGCATTATCAAGACTTCTGTGGCACACCAATTGAAAGAAACTGAACCTGAAACACAAAAAGGCGTGCAAGCGGAACTGAACGTCAAACAAAGGCTCGAAAATCAAAGTGAGTTTTTTGAGCGACTAGACTTTTTGGTTACTTTTTGGGTAATGCAAAAAGTAACATGTATCCCCTCGCTTCGTGCGCAACGAAATATTAACCTTACTTTTACGGAACGTAGAAATAAGATCATGGAGACTAAGCGGCAAAAGCAGATAAATGAACTTTTAAGGAGACAGTTCAGTATGGTCCTCCTGGATGAAGGCACCTACATCTATGACAGAGCCATGGTCACCGTCACGCGCGTAGTGGTCTCTCCGGATCTACAAAGCGCCAAGGTATATCTCTCTGTTTTCAATACAGAGAATAAAATGGAAGTCATGGCGGCCATGGATGAAAACATCCATCGACTCCGACACGCCCTTGCAGGTAAGGTCGCAAAGCAACTCCGCAAAATACCAGAGCTTAAGTTTTTCCTCGATGATTCCCTCGATGAGTTCTTCAGGATGGACCAGATCCTTACCAAGCTCCGCGCCGAAAACCAAATGGGCACGGAAGAAGAATAAGCAAAGAAAAAATATGAAGTACGGACAGGACGCGTCCTGTCCGTACTTCATATTTTTTCTTTGCCAATAAGCTTTTCAGCCCTTTCCACGCTCACCTTCCTCGCCAGATCATTCGGAATATATATTTTCTCCGCATTGATTAACAAGATCATTTCTCCACCGTTCTCTGCCACTTCAAACTCATCACCCGGACCAAGACCAAGTCTCCATAGCCGGTAAGTAATTTCAGCTCCGGGTTGTCGTCTGGAGATCATTGCTTTGTCGGCAGGATGTAATTGATTCATCGCAAGCATGGGTGTTGTCTCCCTGCTGGGAATAGGGGAGCCATGCGGATCAAGCGCCGGATAACCAAGTTGTTTATCTACTTCGTCGACTTGCGCTGAAGTCAGGATGTGTTCATAGTGTTCCGCTTCTGCATGGATGTGCTCCACGTCCACACCCATTTCATGCACCAGATAGCTTTCCCATAATCGGTGTGCGCGAATCAGGTTGTTGGCTTGTTCTTTTCCAGTCTCGGTCAATTGGAACGTTTCATTACCTTGTTGAATGATAAGTTTGCGTTGCAACATTGAACTTAATAACTGATGGAGGTGCTGATTAGATACTTCAATTTTTGCATGCAAAGTTTTTAAAGAAACCGGATTACCCAGTGAAATTTTAAATACTTCCTTGAGGATGTCTTCTGATTTTATCTTTCGTTCCTGATGACGACGTCGTAACCACTTAGCCACTAATCCCTGGTCAGGAGAAAGGAATGCAGCCAGAAGGTAAATGCCTGTTGCAGTAACCGCAATGGAAGGACCTGGAGGCATCTCATACCACACGGACAGCGCAAGGCCAGAAAGACTGCTGAAAAAGCCAATGATGCCTGATAACAAGAGGACTTTTGGCAAGCGGTTAGCCAGCAATAGTGCTGTAGATGCCGGAGTGATCAACATCGCCACGACCAGGATGACCCCAACAGTCTGCATCGCCGCTACAACAGAAAACGATAGCAATAGCATCAGGTAGTAATGCATAAAATTGACAGGAATGCCCATCGTGGACGCAATGGTAGGCTGAAAGGTGGAGGCAAACAGGTA
>JANNSS010000022.1:0-18753 GCA_031402955.1 Saprospiraceae bacterium | reverse complement strand
TGGTTTTTGAAGCCGGGCTCGTAAATAGCATAGCCAGGCTACTTGCAATCGCGAGGACTGCCAGGGACATTGTGTTCATGACAAATGGATTTTAAACGGTTTACAAATGAAATCCTCCGGCCGGAATTATGAGATAGATGCATTGCATACGGTAATTGCATACCGTGAGATTTTTCATTAACAGTATTTTAACTCCTCATGGGATGCCAGATACCAGACACGAAGATGCCAGACTATTAATTTTCTCACGATTCACGCGTTTCACGTTCTCACGTTCTCACGCTCTCACTCTCTTACAATCACCGATTAATACTATTTTCACTCCCGGTAAAAACCCGAATAAATGAAACTCAAATTTAACGCCCCCGTCATCCTTGGCTTTTCACTGATCTGTGTAGCCGTCTTTGTACTGGATAAAGTCATGGTAGGTACTTTGATGCCCTATTTCACCCTGGGCAATGTCAACACCTCCAGCGCACTTTCCATATTGACACTTTTCACCCACGTCATCGGTCACGCCAGTATCGAACATCTCATGGGCAACCTCACGTTTATTCTTTTACTCGGCCCTATTGTAGAAGAGAAGTATGGAGATTCACGCACGCTCTTTATGATGTTGATCACGGCATTAGTGACAGGTATCCTTAATCTGCTATTCTTTCACACTGGCCTGATGGGGGCAAGTGGCATTGTCTTTATGTTGATATTACTTGTGAGTTTTACCAATACCAAGAGCGGGGAGATTCCTGTGACGTTTATATTAGTTGCTCTCCTGTTTATCGGCAAGGAAGTCATTGAGAGTCTCAACACCGATCAGATTTCACAGTTTGCACACATCATCGGAGGTGTGTGCGGTAGTGTATTCGGATTTGCTACCCGACCGGGGAAAAGTTAGGAAATAGGAAATAGGAAATAGGAAATAGGAGGCAGGAGATAGGAGATAGTATATAAAGAGTAATGATCCTGGCTCATATTGACAGCATAGGGATGGGCAAAGCAGGTCAAGCCATGAATGCGAAAGGGCAGGTCGAAGCATGATTGGTACGTGAAGATAAATCCACTGGCAGCTGGCAGCTGGTAGCTTAGCACTCACCACTCACCTTGTCACTCCATCACATGTCCTTACCCTTCAGCATCAGAATACTCTCAAGCACCCCTTTAGAGAATGCTGTAGTCACTACTGGAATTTTCCCTGTTTCGATAAAATCATGCATGGCCTCCACTTCTCCACTATAAAGATATTGTCTGGGCACATCGAGATGCTCTGTTGTATTACCTCGCACGATAGATGCACGACATGCATCCGGATTGGTATACGGATGACTGATATGTAACTGACCTGCGCTTCCATGGATGATCGTATCCGTAGAAAACGATGAACGGAAGCTTACGAAAAACTGTCCTGTGCGCCCTCCGGTATAAGTTAGTTGTGCGGAAGTCGATTGATCAATACCATTCTCCTCATACATCGATGCCATAACAGAAATTGGTGTTTCCTCAAGCAAGTATTGAAATAAACTGATAGGGTAGACCCCAACATCCCACAAGGCACCTCCACCTGCTGCTGCATGCCATCGATAGTTATCTGCCGGCCTTTCGAGATTGAAAGAGAAAGTACTACGTAAAGAATGGATTTCCCCCAGTGTCCCTGAATCTAAAATTGATTTCCACAGATGGGTTTGCGGATGATGAAGATGCATAAAGCCTTCCATGACAAAATTTCCAGTCCGGTTGGAGGCTTCTTCAATACAATCCATTTCTGCAACAGACAGGCATATTGGTTTTTCACACAACACTTGTTTGCCGGCCTCCAGGGCTTTGATAGTCCAAGCTGCATGCAGGTGATTCGGAAGAGAGATATAGATCACCTGTATCTCAGGATCTTCCAGAAGTGCCTCATAGGAGCCATATGCCTTTGGGATATTCCAGGAGGATGCATATTGTTGTGCCTTAGCCAGATCCCTGCTCGCTACTCCGGCCAGGTGGCCACGACCGGAATGCTGAATGGCAGGAATGATCCGCCTGTTGATATGCGCCGTGGATAGGATTCCCCAATGAATGGTCATAATTTAGTCGATTGCATACAGGGCCTTGTAGAGACCTTCCTAAAATTAACCCGTACAGTTGTAATCTCTGCTTATTTTGTGCCGCTTTTTAAAAGAAGCTCTCATTTTTCAAAAATCACTCTCACATCATGAAGGTAATTCTTCTCTCCGGGCTTACAGCCCTCACCCTGATCATTGGTTGTAAATCCGCTGATACAAAAACACAAAAATTGGAATATCCTGTAACCACCAAATCTGATCATGTCGACACTTATCACGGCATTGAAGTACCAGACCCTTATCGATGGCTTGAAAGCGATACATCTGCTGCTACTGAAGAATGGGTCGTGGCGCAAAATAAAGTCACTTTCGGATATCTCGACAAGATCACCTGGAGAGCCAATCTTAAAAAACGTCTTGAAGCGCTGACAGATTATGAACGTATCTCAGCACCATTTAAAGAAGGACCATTTGAATATTACTATCGCAATACAGGATTGCAAAATCACACTGTACTGTACCGCAAGCCTAAGGACAATAGAGATGCTGAACCTGAAGTATATCTTGATCCCAACGGATTTTCAAAGGATGGTACTGTTGGATTGTCCGGCATCTCTTTTACAGAAGATGGTTCACTGTCTGCACATCAGGTGACCGAAGGTGGTTCGGACTGGCGTAAAGTCATCGTGATGGATGCGATTAAAAAAGAAGTCCTTGAAGACACATTGATGAATGTCAAATTCAGCGGCACCTCCTGGTATAAAAACGAAGGCTTCTATTACAGCAGCTATGACAATCCAAAAGATGGTAGCCAGCTATCCGGTAAAACGCAGTATCACAAACTATACTATCATAAACTTGGCACACCGCAATCAACAGATGCCCTTGTTTTTGGTGGAGATAAGCAGCCTAACCGGTATATCGGTGGATATGTAACTGAAGACAACAATTACCTGATTATCTCTGCCGCTGAAAATACAAGCGGAAATCAATTGTATGTGAAGGACCTGAATAATCCTGATCGCCCATTGGTACAGATCAGCGATGATTATTTCACCTCCATCAATTATGTTGACCATGAAGGTACCCGCTTCCTGTTGTCGACCAACATTGATGCTCCAAATTATAAGGTGATTGCCATCGATCTGTCAAAACCTGGAAAGGAAAACTGGACAGTCGTGATCCCTGAAACAGAAAATGTACTCAGTGCTGGCGCAGGTGGTGGAAAATTATTTGCAGAGTACCTCATTGACGCAAAATCTGCAGTCAAGCAATTTGACTTCAATGGCAAACTCGAACGTGATATTGAATTACCCGGCATCGGTTCTGCAGCAGGATTTGGAGCAAAGAAAAAGGATAAGGATTTTTATTATTCATTCACTTCTTTCACTAGTCCTTCGACAATTTACCATTATGATATAGCGTCAGGTAAATCAACCCTTTATCGTCAACCTAAAGTTGATTTTAATCCGGATGATTATGAGACCAAGCAGATATTCTATCAGAGTAAGGATGGAACAAAGGTACCTATGTTTATCGTCCACAAGAAAGGCATGAAGCTGGATGGCACCAATCCAACCATGTTATATGCTTATGGGGGTTTCAATATAAGTCTGACTCCAAACTTTAGCGCTATGCGTGTAGCGTGGCTCGAGCAAGGTGGTATTTGGGCACAGCCCAACCTTCGAGGTGGAGGAGAGTATGGAGAAAAATGGCATGAGGCTGGCACCAAGATGCAAAAGCAGAATGTGTTTGATGACTTTATAGCTGCGGCAGAATACCTGATCAAGGGAAAATATACCTCCTCTGATTACCTCGCCATTTATGGGGGCTCAAACGGCGGTTTGCTGGTAGGAGCTACCATGGCCCAGAGGCCTGATCTGATGAAAGTTGCCATTCCGGCTGTCGGAGTCATGGATATGCTTCGTTACCACACTTTTACTGCCGGGGCCGGTTGGTCAGCTGACTATGGTACAGCCGAAGATTCAAAGGAAATGTTTGAATACCTCAAGGCTTATAGCCCGGTACACGCACTTAAAACCGGAACAGCCTATCCCGCAACCCTGATCACAACAGCAGACCATGATGACCGAGTGGTACCTGCCCATTCATTCAAATTTGCCGCAGTGCTGCAGGAGTATCAGGGTGGGGATGCCCCTACGTTGATCCGGATTCAGACTAAGGCTGGTCATGGATCTGTATCAACGACGCAGCAGATTGAATTACAGACAGATATGTATGCCTTCACCTGGGAGAATATGGGTTTTACCCCTGATTTCTCCAAAGTGGTAAAAGACTAAAGATGAAGGTCCGGTTAATCCGGGCTTTTATTTTATTCCTGGTAGGCTGAAATGGCAGAAATATTGAATAATGGCTATCTTAGCCGCAATTATTCAAAACACGAGATGGATAGCCCAAACTACGGTCGTAAAGGAGGATGTTTCCTCAAATTTATACTCTTCTTCCTGCTTTTTGTCATACTCCTGATATGGGTGTATTATAAAAACTTCAAGCTCGCTTTCTAAGCTAAACAGGACTGTTTATAATACGGGCGCTTCGAAATTTACCAACTGGGTAAACTTGTCAAGCCGTTCCTGC
Organism: Saprospiraceae bacterium; assembly: GCA_031402955.1. Classification (GTDB taxonomy): domain Bacteria; phylum Bacteroidota; class Bacteroidia; order Chitinophagales; family Saprospiraceae; genus Opimibacter. The sequence continues at coordinate 14,110 of JANNSS010000022.1, read as the reverse complement.
AGGCGATCTATGTCCAGGTTTCTAAGGGCCTCGGCACCAAATTTTTCCACACAAAATGAAGCCATGGCAGAGCCACAGATGATGGCTTGTTTCAATACCTCAAAGTTGATCATGTCCCTGCTAGCCAGGAAGCCCATCAATCCTCCCGCAAAGGTATCACCAGCCCCCGTTGGATCCTGAACTTCCGTTAGAGGCAATGCCGGCGCAAAGAAGACCTGGTCCTCTCCGAAAAGCAAGGCGCCATGTTCCCCTTTCTTGATGACGAGGTACTTAGGTCCCATAGCCAGAATGGCTTCACTTGCCTTTAGCAATGAATACTCACCTGACAATTGTCGTGCCTCTTCATCATTGATGATCAGCAGATCTATGTGACCCAGAACTTCCATGAGTTCATCCAGGGCACTGTCCATCCAGTAGTTCATCGTATCGAGCGCCAGTACCTTAGGGTGTTTGTCCATCTGGTTGATGACACTCATCTGGATAGCCGGAGTTAGATTGCCTAACATCACAAATTCACTTTCGCGTTCTTTGGGGGACAGGACCGGGTCAAAGTCTGACAGTACGTTGAGGTCAGTGACCAGCGTATCCCGGGCATTGAGGTTGTGGTGATATTTACCTGCCCAGAAAAAGGACTTTCCACCTTCAATGATCTTGATGCCGGAGGTATCCACCCCACGGTTTTCCAGCGCATCGAGTTCGCTCTGCGGGAAGTCTTCACCCACGATTGATACAATGCTGATATTTTTGACAAAATAGGATGCTGCCCATGCGATGTACGTACCCGCACCACCAACAATTTTTTCCGCCCTGCCAAACGGCGTTTCGATATCATCAAAGGCAACAGAACCAATAACCAGTAAACTCATTTTTATTTTTTTGATAAGGTGGGCAAAGGTAAGAAAAAGGCGAAGGCGATGCTTCGACTTGCTTACCCGCATCCATGTGCTACAGCTCAGCAACCGGCTGAGGCGAAGGTAGGCTTGAAGAGACCTTAAGCAAGGAGGAATGGCGGAATGGACGAAAGAGGCAGAAGGTACATGGAAAAGGAGTCGATGCATGCAATGAATCGACATTAGTGCCGTAGGCACGGACCATTTTGTAACACCGGATTTTAATCCGGTGAAACCCGTGCCCAGTCCCCTTTCTTTCCAATCGCCATCATCAAACCAAGCCTAAGGATATAGAACGTATATAAAAACTGTAGCGGTACAAAAGACTTTAGAAGAGAGGTCCTCTGGAAAAATGCTGATGCTGTGGAGATCACCAGGAAATTGGAAAACCATATGATAATGAATAGTACGATGAATGGTAATGGGGATACTATACCTGTCAGTGATCCGATGAGTGACAATGCAAACAGCAGATGATAAGCTCCGACAAACATCCAGATACGACTTATGGCCTTACGCTGCAAACCCTTATTTTTTCCGGCCCATCGTAATCTCTGTTTAATTAAAGATGCCCAGTCTTTTTTTCCTGTCGTGTAGACCGTTGCCTCCAGTGATTTGACAAAGCAGATGTTATCCGGAAATGCCAGCCTCATTTTTTCAATGAGAAACATGTCATCACCCGAAGCATACTGCATATTCCCTTCATATCCATTCACATCCCGGAATGTACTTTTACGGAAAGCCATATTCGCGCCATTGGCAAGGTCGTGTATCCGGGAAGTAATTCCGGCACCAGTGATGAGCATCAGGGTGAGTTGCTCTACCTCCTGCATTTTTTCAAGCATAGTCCGCCCAGGCATCAGGATCACCGGAGCTGTAAGGAAGACGACTTTGTTTTGATGGAATGTATATATCAAAGTACGTATCCAATCTTTCGGATGAGTACAATCTCCATCGGTGATCATGATGGTATCAAACTTTGCTTTATCAACCGCAAGCGTAATACCTGATTTTTTATACGCGGGAGCTTTTATGTATTCAGGAAAATCGCTCAACTGATATTGTGATATGATATCATGATCGAAGCCGTTTACAATGGCGGAAGTCGCATCTGTTGAATCATCATCGATGACAATGATTTCAAAGAGGTGTTCTGGATAATTTTGAGAAAGGATTCCTTGCAGACAAGCACCAATTGATCTTTCTTCATTGTGTACGACGATCACGATGGTCACCCCTTCTGTGGGAATAAAATTGGCAGGCACCTCAACTTTTGGCGTTATATACCAATTGTACAGATAGTTAATCTGCAGCAGCAAATATACCAACGAAAATCCCAGTGCGATCCAAAGTATTATCATCAACCGGGAATTTCAGGGATTATTAAAACAGATCTTCGTACTGGTTGTCCTTTTTAACAGGAGGTTGTTTTTCAAGCGGCGGAAGATCGAGTTTGGTTTCACGCTCAGGTTTGGTGATCTCCTCAAACTCTACAAACTCACCGTCCTTCTCAGCTTGATAAGCTTTATTAAGTTTTTTTACTTTACGATCCAGGATGGCTTTTCCAAACAATACCCCTGCCAGGATGGGAAAGCCAAAGAAACTCAACAGGATACCGATGATGCCTCCAACCGGATTACGCTGGAGCAGCCCCAGCATAAATTTCAGATAATTCAGTACGGTCCTGTAATTGATCAGCAAAGCAAGAATGATCAGCACAGGCGCTACCCATGCAAGCACGGTAAAGACACCTTTTGCAATAAAAAACAAACCCACAAAGAGCAGGACCATAAAGGAAAATCCGATGATCCCGTTAAACCTGATGTTAAAACCCTGTGTAGCCATGTATTAATGTTGGTTACTTTTTATTCCTGTGATTTCACTGATCCTATTTTGCCCTTTCAGGGCTTGGATTCTTTTTCCTTTTTTAAGTCCCCGGCTTATAGCCGGGGTTAATGGATTACGGCCCTTCAGGCCTGCGATTTTTTATTCGCTCCTAACGATACACATCTACTTTGCCCTATGCCCTCTGCTCTCCCGCCACAAATGCCGTGCCTTTGGCGGGATCTTCGCTGCGCTTCGATATGCTCTCTGCCTCTTGCTCCTTGCTCCTTGCCCCTTGCTCCTTGCTTCAAGCAGTCGCACTCACCCTAAACTGCATATCATACAACTTCTTGTACCTCCCATGCGCTTGTTTCAGGAGTTCATCATGCGATCCCGATTCAACCACCTTTCCTTTATCAAGTACTAAAATACGATTTGCATGCCGGATGGTTGATAGTCGGTGTGCAATGATAATCGAGGTCCGTTTTTCAATCAGTTTTTCGATCGCATATTGAATGATGCCTTCAGTCTCTGTGTCGATCGAAGAGGTAGCTTCATCGAGGATTAATATTTCAGGATCATACACGAGTGCACGTACAAACGAGATCAACTGTCGCTGGCCCATCGATAAGTTTCCTCCTCTTTCCGCGATATGATAATCATACCCACCTGGCAAGGCTTCAATAAATGAATGCGCACCGATGACCTTCGAAGCTTCCAGCATTTTTTCTCTTGATATTTCAGGATTACGCAAGGATATATTGTCCCACACACTGCCGGAAAACAGAAACACATCCTGCAGCACGATCGCCAGCCGGTCTCTCAGTTCGTCAAGTTTGTAGTCACGTATATCCAGCCCGTCAATCCGGATATGGCCGGCACGTATGTCGTAAAACCGATTGAGCAGGTTGATGATGGTAGATTTTCCTGAGCCTGTACTGCCGACAATCGCCAGCGTCTGTCCTGCCGGTATTTTAAAGGAGACATCTTTCAGCACATCATTTTCCCCGTCATAGGCAAAATACACCTGATCAAATTCTACATCACCATTCAAAGGCACTTTAATCAGTGTAGGTGTTTTTGATTCTTCCGTCATCTCATCACTGTCGAGGATATTGAATACTCTTTCACCTGCCACGAGTGCCATTTGAAGTGTGTTAAATTTATCAGCGAGCCAGCGCATGGGTCTAAAGAGCATGTTGACATAAACGGGAAAAGCAATCAATGCACCCATGGAGACAGAACCACCAACAACATTCCCCGCTCCCCACCAGACCATCATCCCCAACGAAATCGCTGCGATGATTTCTACAACAGGGAAGAAAACCGCATAATATAAAATCGCATCGAGATTGGCCTTGGTGTATTCTCTATTGATCGTTCTGAATTTGTCACGCTCCTGGCCTTCTGCATTAAAGATCTGTACGACCGACATACCACTGATCCTTTCCTGCAGAAAAGCATTGAGCCTGGCAATCTGTGTCCTGACTTTCTGATAGGAGACTTTTACTTTTTGTTTGAACACCCATGTAGCGGCCACAATCAAAGGGATGGTGAGCAAACAGATCAGGGTAAGCCTTGGGCTCGTATAAAACATAACACTCACTACCACGATGATGCTCAGCAAGTCGGCTATAATCGTGATGACCCCTTCGGAGAAGACAGTTTTGATCGTTTCAATATCGTTGATCGAACGGGTGGTCAGGTTGCCTATCGGTGTCTTGTCAAAATAAGATAGCCGCAGGTTTGTGATCTTATTGAACACACTGACCCGAAGGTCTTTGATGACCGAATGTCCGAGCAGGTTGGTCAGATAGATAAATGTGTATTGAAGTATTCCGGTGACGATGAGGACCACCGCAAAGAGGATACACATCCCGACCAATCCTTTCGGTTTGGGAATGATGATGTATTTGTCCACGATGACATTGATCAGATAGGGCTGGAGTGTGTTGAGTGGTGCCAGGATGATGGCCAGGAGAGCACTGAGTAGCAGCAACTTGCGGTAGGGCATGGCCAGCTTAAACAACCTGACCAACAGATGCCAATCAAGGCTCTTTTTCTCTTTTACTGCTTCCTGACTCAAGACGATATTGTGAATTCTGACGCTAACCTAAGGTAAATACCAAAACAAAGGTATTTGTTGCCCGGATTACATTTTACCCTCATCCGCGAAGCTGTAATAGGAGCCTTCGCCGATGATGATATGGTCCAGGACTTTAATATCCATAAAATTGCCTCCTGATTTTATCTTTTCCGTCAAACGAATGTCCTCTATGGACGGAGAGGGAGCTCCGGAGGGGTGGTTGTGTGACAAGATCACCGAGCAGGCTCTACGCTCCAAAGCCCGTTGGAAAATCACCTTGGGGTCAACGACCATCGCAGACATGCCGCCTACATGGATTTCTTCGATTGAAATCACTTTTGACCTTCTGTCAAGCAGTATAATCCAGAATGCCTCCTGGGTGAGATCACGCATGCGGGAGTGGAGCAGATCGTAGGCATCGAGGCTTGAGGTGATCTGGCCTTTCTGCATAGCGTTTTCCGTCACGCGTCTTCTCCCCAGTTCGAGCGCGGCAGCTATGGAAACTGCCTTGGCCTCTCCGATACCTTTGATCTTCATGAGTTCATGGACGGAGAGTTTCGCCAGGGCCGCGATACTGTTGTCATTTTGGGTGAGTAATTCTTTCGCTACATCCACTGCCGATTTGTTGCGCGTACCGATGCGCATGAGGATGGCGAGTAGCTCGGCTTCGGACAGGGATTTTGAGCCCATCAGGATCAGTTTCTCCCTGGGCTGGTCTCCGGCGGACCATTGTTTGATCGACTGGTGCATAAACGGTGAAGTTTGCATCCAAATGTAGGGGATTCCACCATGTACCGTGGACTTTTTTAAGTCAACAGATTTTTAAGTAGAAACAGTGTTTAGAAAGTTTAGCGCTTACCACCTCCGGTGGTGCTGTTGAGAAAGTTTAAATCCAGATGTTGCATTTCGAATGTTTTATCTTCTCGAAAGTGTAAATCAAAAAACTAAACTTTCTGAAACAAATGGCCCATACGGGGCATGGCTAAACTTTCTCAACTCTGTGCCAATGAATAAATACTGTAGATCAGTAAATTGTGTAACAGAGTGTGTATATATAAATGAGCATGAAAAATCATTCGTGAATGAATTTCTTCACACTAGTGGATTCATTTATGGTTACACATACAAAATAGATACCTGATGCCAGTGAACGAGTATCCATCGTAATAACATCACCATACCCTGATGCTTCGGCCATGAGTAGGCCATTAATATTTAGAATGGAAATGTGGTAAGATTGATGAGTTTTTAAACTAATATTCATCTCAATATTGCCTGGATTTGGGTGCAATGTAAACCGATCTGTAGCAGGGTAACTTTCGAAGTAACTTTCTTTGAGATCACTAAGTATGTTAAATCCCTCGCAAGGTTCTTCCAGAATGCAGCCATTGAAGTCCATCTTCAACAACCACGCATTTTCCCGGGCGGCAAACGTATCTAATGGATATTGATCATGGATGTAGCCAACAACGAGAAGATTTGTATCACTTGTCTCAATCAGATCACCAAAAAACCCCCCAAAATTTGGGGATATTCCATCTATGGTATACTTCTTATCCCAATTTAGCACTCCACTTGTATCCAAACTCACAAGCCATCCCCATTGCAACGGATCCATTCCGGGCTCATCAAGGCCAGTTGAAATAATGGATCCCTCACTTGTAGTTAGGATATTACCCAATATCCGGAGGCGAGGATTGTCATCGAAAATATATTTCCACCTAAAGATTCCATCGGCTGAATAGGAGATGATACCTGGACTGCCCCAGGGTGATCCGACACCTGGATTGGAGGTGTCTTCCATCCAGGTCATGTAAATATTGGACGCTTTGTCAAACGAAAATTTTCCAGCACATCCCCTTTCGTAGGGAAGCCTCTTTTCCCACACTACTCCAAATGTGTCATCTAATCTTTTGATGGTGATCGGATATTCAAAAGGAACTCCGGACAAACCATCTAGCTCAATGACAGATATCACATAACCTCCACCCGGAAATCGCTCAATATCATTGAGTGCTGAGATATCATATGCAGATGGAAACCAATGTCGGGTAATTTCATTTCCAACTGAATCCAAGATCATGTATCCATAAAAGCGTTTATATTCACTTTCATCATTTGTATACTCCCCTTCCAGATAGACAGTAATAGTTGTATTATCATTTGTTATAATTCCTCGATTGAAATTTACATTAAAGGGGAAGAAGTCATACTCTTTTCTCCAGAGTTCATTGCCATCTTTATTCTGTGCAAAAATTATTGGGGTATATATCTCTGGATGCACTGTGGTCAACCTTGCAACTGACCAAATCTGATCTGACAAAACTTTGAAACTTAGATCGTAGAAAAGAGTCCTGTCAGGATAGATGATTTCTTGATCCCCATTCCTTAAGCCATTATTATCAATACGAATGATGACACCTGCAGGATCTTCTTTTATATATGTTAGACATCCAACAAAGTATCCTGAATCACTAATCTCCAAAACAGAGTGGCCGTAATTGGCTTGTCTGCTGTGATCAAGAGACTTATTCCATGACACCTGCGAATTACTATTTAACGCAAAAAAACTAAATAGAAATAGTACACAATTAGTTTTATTTATGATTGCGAAATTTGCTGATGTCATGGAATTAGTCGTTGTATTATTTGGCTAAGACTATCTTTGTAGTAAATATAATTGATTTATCAGATGAAAGAATACTCAGTATATATATGCCTGAATCATAGCCTGAAAGGTCCAATTGTATCTTATTACCTTTTTGAATATTTTGTAGAATGTATCGACCATCAATACCATGCACAAAGACGCTGTATTCAAGGTCATCATCTATAGGTACATTCGGGAATATATCAATCAAACCTGAGGTAGGATTGGGTATGACAGAAAATCTCTCAACTTTTATCTCTGAATCTGATTCAAAAATGCTTCTGGGGGTTATTTCCGCATCACCTATTTCAGGTTCATAAATTGAATCAAGTTCGTGGGATAAAATGGCCCTTGCATATCCTTTCTCTATAGATTTGGAGTCGATAAACACTTGCAAATCTAAAATTTGCTGACTAGACAGCCCGGTTTTTGTCTCCAATCTATCGATATTAATAGTTTGTATGGACACAAAATCCTGATCACCAGGTTCAATTATTGGATAGTTTGACAACAATAATCTAGCTCCTGTGAAATTAGCTTCTAAAATCTTCAACCCAATCCTCGCTCTTTTTGCAAATGTTTCATCATCTGCTTGCAATATAATATCTAAACCAGAATAATCGCCTCTTGTGAGGTGATCTCTAATTATAGTATCAAGGGAGTTGTATTTAAATGCTCTGGCAACCTGATACAATTCCTTATTGGTTGGAGTAGGTGTAGTAATATAGTTTTGTTTAGCAGAAGAGTAATAGGCTAGGATTTCATCATAACAGTCCTCATTAAGGCAGTACCCTGCCAGGCTTCTTCTACACTCATTTGTAAAAGGCCCTTCATTAAGGAAGTAGCTAAACTTGAATGTAGAACCAGAAGGACATGTGCCACCGATTCCGCAAAATGGATATACTCTTGGTTCAGATGTTGGATCAGGGTGGTGGTATATAAATTCCATTGATGCATTAGAATTTTGGCTTGCTGGTACCGTAGTGATATGTTCACGTGAGGAACTGAAATTTGAAGAGAAAAGATTTCCGGCAGCAAGCAGATTTGATGGATTATTTGGATCAACCCATGCTTGCGCATATCTTATTTCTCCAGGGACAACTATAGTTTCACCTGCATAAAATGTTACCCGAGCATTATCTCCATTTGTAGTACTATTGCTAAGATTATTAAAAGCAAAAAGTGTTCCAGCATTGTTACCCAAGGCGAGAATTCCGGTTTCATTTTCTGTAAACGTATTGCATCTAATTTGATTGTTACCATTATTTTGGGTCATCATGACGTTGACCCCATTCGCACAATTTTGGAAAATGTTATTAAGTATAAGAAATCTTGAATCTCCTATATGAGCAGATCCAAAATAATTATCTGTGTAAGTATTTTCTGAGATATAGCAAGATAAGCTGTTGGTTCCTTGAGATCCAACTTCGCATTCAGTGAAGTCATTATTGCTCGAAACCATTACACCAGTAAGTGGATGGCTGGAATATGATTCCATGCCATGATGTACATTATTAAAATGACATAGTGCAGCTTCAAATTTTGAGTCCCAACCTAAGACCCCAACTTTACTAATGTTAGTAAAATCACAGTCAAATATGTAAAGCCGCTTTGAGCCCCATAAGGTAATTCCATAGCGTGTATCATTATTATCCGAGATAAACTGGCATTTTTGAAATAATGAAAAATTGTCAAAGTCATATTTCATAAATGCAGCTGATCTCCTATTGTTTTTAAATTCTGTTTCATTTGCATATACAAAACCTCCATAATAATACTGTGAATTGGGCCAAGGTTCTGTTGTATTAAAAAGAGCAATGGCTTCCCTTGCGTTATGAATTTTGCTTGTATTTGAAATAAGTCTTCCAGCATAATTGGGTTGAAGAGGTGTTGTTGGATCACTCATTCCACTTAAGTGTGGTAATGCCGTATTGCCCCAGACTTTAATCCCGCTCCAGTAATCACCTTCTGTTTGAATTTGTAATGAATTAAGTGGAGCCCTACATGTCGTTAAATAGGCACATTCTAAATTAAGCCTAGCTCCCCTTTCCACAATTATTTTACCTGCAATTGGTAAAAATACCTTACTGTTTATCGTTAGTGTATATCCCGGTTTGACTACTATATCACCGAATACATATCGGTTCACAGTCCATGTTTGATCAGAGGTAACCACAATATTATTGTTAATCACGATTTCATGTCTGACAAATCTAGAAATATCTCTATTTGTAAGATTTCGATGCATTGCCCCAATTTGTTTAGGAGAAAACCATCTTCTTAAAGCGGAATACCCCATACAATTATTTAAGCATGGAGGTTGTCCAATTGGAGTAGGTGACAAAGGGTAGCACCATAAGTTGCTGTGAGGACACGGATCAATATCATCAAATTGTGGAGAGGAACAACTTGCCCAAGAGTGGGATAATCCAAGAGTATGTCCAACCTCATGTGCTAATAGTTCGCCCATTTGCATCCATAAATTCGACCAAGAAGGAGCATTGCCTGTTTGATATACTTTGTGCATACCATTCATCATGACATATTGAGAGTTGCCAATGCCCCCTAAACCCCAAAGCTTAATTTGGCCTGTAGTTTGGTCAATTACAGTAAGTCCTTCACAAATGAATATATTTAGCGCCGCATCATTTTTCCTCGGATTTGTAGTATAATTGTAATGACCTGATATACTGCCATCATTATTCCAGCCTCTATTGTCGTAGATAAAATTTATTTCAATGACATTGAGTCTGAGTTTTACATCAGGTACATGATTAGGATCTAGATGTACACTTCCGTCATACATGGGGTCGTCGTTGGTCTGAAATACATGTAGATTACAAGCGTTATTAAATATATCCAATAGATAATCTCTGTGAGATTGGATGTTAGAAAAATTGTCGGGCCCACCTGGACTCTCTTTTTGCATCACATTGATGGCAACATCGATATACTTAATAGGGTCAGTTGGTAATGGTATAAAATCAGTATTAGCCCCTAAAGAGCTTTGACAAGCTACACTCGGTTGTGATTCAAGGCCTTGCTCGAAAATTGTTTGCTCTGCAAAGCCACATTGTGGAATAATCTCAATTTGCGTTTTCGCGATTATGTTACAGTAAGTAATTATTGAGATAATCAGAATTAATCTCAGATTGAATCTATTGTTACCGGATTCAATACACGGTCTAGGAATTAAATTCGCTTTCATCTTAAATGAAAAATTTGGTTAGAGTTTGGGGTGGGTATTACCATAAATAGGGGCTTTTGCTTCCAATTGCAAATTTTATTTGTTAAAATCCAAAGATTATTTTATAAAAACTCTACAAACCATTGTGTTTCTGATCATAAAATGTTTTTGTTATAGTTTTACTTTAATGGAATAAAAGAGCGCACTACCCTTTTTACTATTAAGTATAGATGTGAAGAATCAAAAAAATATTAAGCTATGCACAGAAGCCAACGTCTAAGACGTACTTAGAAATGACATCGATTTCATTTCAAGCCCCTATCTTGATTTTATGTAATTCCAAAATCTGATGCTTTGAATCCGCGGAAATTGAAGTGGTGACTCTCTTCTTTCGTAGCAATATTTCATTCTCAATAATCGCGTCTATACTTTTTTATTATGACGAAGCAGAAGAGGAGGAGGTGAACATTAGCAAATATTATAAGACAACAAACAAAAACTTACGTTCTGACTCAGAACTTATAGGATGCAGACATTGATGGAATTGGAATAAAACTGGCTAAAGAGAATTTTATTTTGGTGGGTTTAATTTATTCTTAAGTAGAGTACAATCGGTTTGCAAGTATATTGAATGTTTTGCACATAAATTCTGGTGCTGTTGAGAAAGTTTAGATTTAGTTGTTGTATTTCGAATGTTTTACCTTCTCGAAAGGGTAAATTAAAAACTAAACTTTCTGAACTATGGAAGCGAATAGCTTCCATAACTAAACTTTCTAAACACAATGTCTACTGTAAAATCATTTGATCACTGATTTAAATTTTCGACAGTGCATTAGCAATATCAGCCTCCAGATCCTCGTATGATTCAATTCCCACACTCAATCGGATGAGTGAATCTGTGAGACCTGAAGCCAGCCTCTGCTCACGAGGTATAGATGCGTGTGTCATCGATGCAGGATGCCCGATCAGGGATTCCACACCACCCAATGATTCTGCCAATGAAAACAAGTGTGTCCCACTGAGTACAGTCATAGCAGCATCGATACTATCTGCATTAAGGTCGAAGGAGATCATTGCTCCGTAGTTTCTCATCTGCTTGCCGGCCAATGCATGTTGTGGATGATGGCTCAAGCCAGGATACATTACTTTTCCAACTTTCGGATGTTGATCCAGGAAATGCGCGAGTTTCATCGCATTTTCGCAAGCGCGGTCCATGCGGATGTGAAGTGTCTTGATGCCACGTAATGTGAGAAAACAATCCTGTGGTCCCGGAACCGCACCGCTTGCATTTTGCAAAAACTTCAATCGTTCTGCCAATGCATCATCACTGGTCACCAGTCCACCCATGATCACGTCGCTATGACCTGCGATGTATTTGGTAATAGAGTGGTGTACGATCGTGGCACCGAGGGCTAAAGGATTCTGTAGATATGGGGATGCAAAAGTATTATCAACACAAACCGGAATCCCATGTGTGCGGGCAATATCGCATATGGCTTTGATATCCGTGATTTGCAAAGTTGGATTGGTCGGAGTCTCCAGCCAGATCATCTTTGTTTCCGGACGAATTGATTTTCTGACCAGCTCCAGGTCCGTCATGTCGATATAGCGGCTTTGGATACCCATCGGTCCATAGACGCGCACCAGCAGACGATATGAGCCCCCATACAGGTCATGGGAACATAGTACTTCATCACCTGATTGTAATAATTTGATGACAGCATCCATTGCTGCAAGTCCGCTGCTGTAGCAGATACCATATTTGCCGCCTTCGAGCGCAGCTAGACTGGCTTGTAAAGCATCCCGTGTTGGGTTTTGTGTTCGGGCGTATTCATAACCTTTATGCTGGCCAGGTGCTGCCTGCACATACGTGGAGGTCTGGAAGATGGGCGTCATGATTGCGCCTGTCGTAGGGTCAGGTGTTACGCCTGCATGTACAGCGCGAGTGCCGAAGCCTTGATTATCTTGATTAGTCGTCATGGGACAAAAGTAATGAAAGAAGGCTAGGTCGAAGGCTGAGGCTAAGGCTAAGGCAACTGACGTTAAGGTTTTATAAAGGTTCGCTCGTTCAAGTGGCGCCTTCTGCGCCATCCCGCCAGATGGACGGGGTCTCCTGTGACTTGAATGCAATATGGTTTGCGTCTCCTGACGCTAGAGTTAAGGTTTTATAAAAGTTCGCTCGTTCAAGTGGCGCCAGTTGCGCCATCAAGCCTACGGCATGATCTTCCATGACTTGAATGCAATATGGTTTGCGTCTCAAGACGCTAGAGTTAAGTCATCTACAACATCTACTACCACTCTCACGCCCTCACGCCCTCACTTTCTCACTTTCTCACGCTCTCACTCTCTCACTTTCTCACGCTCTCACTCTCTCACTCTCTCACAAAAGTGTGAATCATGCAAAACTTACTCATTTTGGTATAAGCAATAACTCCAAAATAGGATCACCTTTGTAAAGTGATAATCTATCACATCCAAACTCATGCTATATGCCTACAAAGCCAAAAAGACCCAGACTTGAAAAAACAGTCAAGCTCATCGATAAGAAGATGTATGAAGATTACAACCAGAAGAAGCCAAGCCTCCAGGATCCTAACGAAGTAGAAAATACGCCTATAGCACCACTACCAAATAGTGGAGAAGATGCAGAACCGCTTAAAGAAGTGTAAAAGCACTTTTATTGGAACAATATTTAATTCCATAAACCTATCAACCCATAAGCTTATCAACCTATAAGCCTATAAGCCCTTCCTCTTCATCACATCCTGCACAGCTGAGATAATATTTTCCGGTCCCAGACCATACTTCGCCAGCAACTGCTCTGGCACTCCACTCTCTCCAAAACTATCATTGACCGCAACATATTCCTGAGGCGTTGGATTTTTTCTGGCAAGCAATTGTGCAATGCTATCCCCTAATCCTCCATTGCGCTGATGTTCTTCAGCAGTGACTACGCAACGTGTTTTGGAAACTGAATCAAGGATGATCTCTTCGTCCAGTGGTTTGATCGTATGGATGTTGATGAGTTCAGCAGAGATGCCTTGCTCTTTTAATTTTTGTACAGCTTCCATCGCATAGGCCACCAGGTGACCTGTAGCGATGATCGTGACATCTGTTCCTTCCTGCATCATGATCCCTTTACCAATGACAAATGGCATCGTCTCCGGTATAAAAATTGGCCAGGATGGACGTCCAAATCGTAAATATACTGGCCCATGGTGCTCCGCTATTGCTATCGTCGCTGCTTTCGTCTGATTGTAATCACATGGATTGATGACCGTCATTCCAGGAAGCATTTTCATCAACCCGATATCTTCAAGGATCTGGTGTGTGGCTCCGTCTTCACCAAGTGTGAGTCCGGCATGCGAAGCACATATTTTTACATTCTTATCAGAGTAGGCGATCGATTGCCTGATCTGATCATATACACGTCCAGTTGAAAAATTGGCAAACGTCCCTGTATACGGAATCTT
>JANNSS010000021.1:0-4625 GCA_031402955.1 Saprospiraceae bacterium | reverse complement strand
AAGACCCGCCCTGCAGACGACGCTCAACATCAGCGCCAAATTTGTCCAGGAACTGGAGCCTGGTCATGCCCTGATCATCAAGAAAGCAGGCGGACATGAAGTCGTCCCCTTTATTGAAAAACGCGAAAAGAAAAGCTGCTCTTTTGAACGCATCTATTTTAGCCGTGGTTCGGATAAGGATATCTACGTCGAACGTAAGAAGCTTGGTAAGAACCTGGTTGAACGCATCCTTCAGGCTGTTGATTATAAATTTGAAGATACGGTATTCACCTATGTGCCCAACACTGCCGAAGCTGCTTTCTATGGTCTCATGGAAGGGTTGCACGATGCCTATAGTAAAGTCAAAGCAGAACAGATTGTGGCCGCTGGAGGAAAAATGACTGCTGAAGAAATCAGCACGCTGCTAGCTAAACAACCCCGAATAGAGAAGCTGGCCAATAAGGATGAAAAACTCAGAACGTTTATTGCCAATATCGATACTCGTCATGAAATGGTGTCGCATGTATATGATGTTACCTATGGTATCATCCGCAATGATCTCGATACCCTTGTTTTGCTCGATGACTCGATAGTTCGTGGCACTACGCTCCGGGACTCCATCATCCGCATGGTAGCACTCCGTTTGAAACCAAAACGCATCATCGTCGTGAGCAGTGCTCCTCAAATCCGATATCCGGATTGTTATGGCATTGACATGTCTAAGATGGGAGATTTCGTAGCCTTTAAAGCTTTAGTGGAAATCCTGCGCGAAGAAGGGAAAGAAGCCCTGCTGCAGGACTGCTATGAAAGGTGCAAAGCCCAATTGCTATTGCCTAAAGATCAGATCAGAAACCAGGTACAAAGCTTGTATGAACATGTGTCTGAAGAAAGAATCTCAAAACGTATAGCACAGATTGTTTCACCCACAGATATTGAAGTCAATGTAGATGTGATATATCAGACCATTGATGGATTGCACGAAGCATGCCCGGATCATACAGGAGACTGGTATTTTTCAGGAAACTATCCTACTCCGGGTGGCAATAAAGTAGTCAACAAAGCCTTTATCAATTATATGGAAGGTCGGGACGAAAGATCATATTGATCCATGTCCATTATCTTAGGAGTTTTAAATCACAATGCGTCTTTAACACCCTGTTGAATTATCACTATGCCGGATATCATTAGGCTTCTTCCCGATTCGATAGCTAACCAGATCGCTGCAGGTGAGGTTATACAACGCCCTGCATCCGTGATCAAGGAACTGCTTGACAATGCCGTCGATGCGCAGGCTACGGAGATCAATGTCATCATCAAAGACGCCGGAAAGACGCTCATTCATATTCAGGACAATGGAAGTGGTATGTCCCCTACAGATGCCCGGATGAGCCTGGAACGTCACGCTACTTCTAAACTGAGGAAAGCAGAAGATCTCTTTGACATCCGCACGATGGGATTCAGGGGAGAAGCACTTGCCTCCATTGCCGCAATTGCACATCTGGAAATCAAGACAAGAAGGGCTGAAGATAATATAGGCACCAGGATTCTTGTAGAAGCTTCGGTAGTCACTGTTCAGGAAGGATGTCAATGCCCAGTCGGCACATCCGTCATCGTTCGGAATCTATTCTTCAATGTTCCAGCCAGAAGAAAGTTTCTAAAAAGTGATCCGGTCGAGATGCGGTATATCCTCGATGAGTTTCATCACCTCTCCCTTGGCTTCGAGCACATCCAGTTTAAACTCTATCATAACGACCAGGAGATCTACAATCTCCCTGCCGGTTCACTGCGCAACCGGATCATCAATATCTTCGGTAAGAAAATCAATGAACATCTCGTACCTGTCGAAGAGGAAACGAACTACGTCAACTTTAGCGGCTATATCGGAAAGCCCAAGCTTGGCAAAAAATCCAGGGGAGAGCAATTCCTGTTTGTCAACCGAAGGTTTATCCGGAGTTCCTATCTGCAGCACGCGGTCAAATCAGCGTATGAAGATATTTTACCCGCTGATCAATATCCGTTCTACGTTCTTTTCCTGGACATCAATGCAGATAAGATTGATGTCAATGTCCATCCGACCAAACAGGAAATCAAATTTGAAGATGAACGAATCATCTACAATTACCTCCGGGTAGCTTGCCGGCACGCTCTGGGAAAATATAGCATTACCCCATCCCTTGATTTCGAACAGGAAGTGGGGATCAATCGTTCCACAACCGATGCTCCTGCCCGTACTGTCTTCAATCCAGGCATGAGCGGTATGGAGCGCGATCGTCACCAGGAAAAAGAAAACATCAAGAAATGGGGTGCGCTGCTTGAATCAATTGAAGGTTTTTCAATTGAAAAAAGTGAAGACGTTTCATATCAATCTCCTTTAACTGCAAATGTATTTAACAGTGAAACGGATGACACGATTTTAACCGACCACGTCGTACCTGTACAACTCTGGCAACGATACATAGTAGTGACCGGCCTTCCCAACATGTTGGTTGTCGATCAGCGTGCTGCCCATGAGCGGATTTTATTTGAGTCCATGATGAAAGACCTGGTCTCACACAATGCGGCTACGCAGAAATTACTATGGCCGGAAACGATACAGAGGAGTACTGCCGATGCTGCTGTCTTGAGAGAATTAGTCCCTCACCTTCAATCCCTTGGTTTTGATGTTGCTGAATTTGGCCATGATACCTTTATCATCCATGGTATACCGGCGATCATGACAGACCTTATTTCGCCTCAGCAGGCCATCGAAGATATCCTTGACCGGTTTAAGGAAGGGCATCAGATGATGGAGATGAAACCGGTTGAAAAGATTGCCTTTGTCATGGCTTCAAATCTAAGCAGACGCCGGGGTGAAATCATGACCACTGAAGAAATGCAGAGCCTGCTCGAACAACTCATGGCCTCTGACAATCCATACACAAGCCCTTCCGGAAGAAAGACCTTTATCACTTTCGGCAAAGAAGAGATACTCAAACGATTTCAATCCTAAAGCGTACGTGATCCTATAGCCCTATGATGCCACTGACTGGTATAGTAAAACATCTGTTGATCATCAATGTCGTCGTTTTCATTGCAGTCCAGCTATTACCTCCTGAATGGGGCAATATGCTGCCTTTCTACTCACCGGCCACCGGGTTGTTTCAGCCATTCCAGATCATCACGTACATGTTTATGCATGCTGATATTTCGCATATTCTGTTCAATATGCTGAGTTTATATTTCATGGGCCCGATGGTGGAAATGACCCTTGGACCTAAACGATTCCTCGCGCTGTATATGATTTCAGGGCTTATCGGTCTGGCAGCTCACTTTATTGTCGGATATCTACCTTTCTACCTGGGTTGGACATTTGCAGCCCCCGAATTCGCTGTACTTGGAGCATCAGGAGCCGTTTTCGGGGTGGTTATTGCTTTTGCCACTTTATATCCGGATCGTGAGTTGATGTTACTATTTCCACCTATCCCTATAAAAGCATGGGTGATGGCTTTGATCCTCATTGGTATTGGTCTGTATTCTGGCCTCACGGGCACAGGAGGCAATGTGGCTCACTTTGCTCACCTTGGTGGTGCCCTGGCTGGGTTCGTGCTGGCTAGGCATTGGAAGCACGGTGGTGGTTTCCTAAGGTAAGAGCGTGAGAGCGTGAGAGCGTGAGACGTATAAGAGAGTAAGAGAGTAAGAGAGTAAGAGAGTGAGAGAGTGAGAGAGTGAGACGTGTGGGTTTAATGCGTTACATTTCAATTCTGTATAATCAACTTCTCTGTCCCCAATATCTTCGAACCGTCTGTCATCGTCAGTATATACATACCAGCCGGAAACTGGTGAACGGGGATCATATATGTAGCATCTTTCTCAAAATCAGTCCATGAATCCATTTCGTGCCCTGACTGGTCAAAAAGATGCAGCCTTGCTTCTCTGCTCATTTCACTGGTAATCAAAACATTCATGATATCCGTAGCTGGATTCGGGTGGATCTTAAAAGAAGAGGATATGTCTGAAGGACTTAAGTCCTCTTCCGCTGTTGAAGAGATCAAATGGCAGCCTGGCACCAGGCATCCATACCGGTCTGTCATGAGGAGCCATCCATGTTGGCCCTGTGTCTGTCCCGGCCAGGGATTGAAGGCTTCGCCTACAAAACTATATCCTGAATCCGGGGTGATCTCTGCATCATACAGGATATTGGATTCATAGATGTCTGTCACCCCAAAATACTTTCTCGACCATAGGCTATCCCCTTCATTAGATATCTTGGCGATGATCCCGGGACTGGACCAGCATTTATCTACAGTATCAATCCTGCAGTCCGGGAACACTTCATTACCAACGCCACATACGATATAGCCATCCTTCTCCATACTGGGTATAATATCCAGATAGGAGTTGCCTAATGGAATAGAGGGTGGGCCACATGACAGACTTGACTCCCATATCTTTTGTCTGGACTTGAGATTAAACTTATAGACTCCTCCATCAAACAGAAGCTTGCAGGATGTCAATTTACTATCAGGTGGTATGCACTCTTCAAAACCTAAACCCGCCGCTACTACTAATATGGAGTCGTTTTCCAACACGCCGGCATAGGCGCGTTCACTTCGGTCTGGAGATCGCCACTCCCAGAGTAGATTTCCATCTCCATCTGTTTCAAAGAT
>JANNSS010000020.1:0-2342 GCA_031402955.1 Saprospiraceae bacterium | reverse complement strand
TTCGCATATTTTTAGAGAGGCCATAAAACTTTCCAGCGCCTTGTCAAGGTAAATGCCTTGATCAAAATAAGCCATTCCGATATTGTTATACGTGCTTGAAATGCCATTTTTGTTCCCGGTTTCTTCAAATATTTTTAAAGCTGCAAAATGATTTTTCAGCGCTTCCAGGTAGTTATCTTGTTTCGTATATACAAGTCCGATGTTGGTATAAACCGCTGCAACACCTTTGGTATTCTTAAGTTCTTCAAATATTTTTAAGCAGGTAAAATAATATTTTAGTGCTTCCGGGTAATTGCCCATGTATTGATTAACAATTCCGATGTTGTTAAGCGAAGATGCTATATTTCTTTTATCCCCGGTTTCTTCGCTGATCTTCAGGGCTTTTTTATGAAATTCTAAAGAAGGTAAGTAATCTGATTTCACAAAGTACGTGACCGCCATACTGTTATAAGCCCTGCCTATTCCTTTTGTATACCCTATTTGTTCCGATAGCGTGAGGCACTGATTGGCGTAATACCGGGCTGTATCGGGATTACTGTACCAATATTCAACAGAGAGTTTAGCTAAAATGTCTGCGGCTGTTGAGTCGTACAGCGATGGAGATTTTATGTCCAACTCTGCTTTTTTTGTGTTATGGTATTTGAGTTGGGTTACGAGCGTATCTATGGAGATTTGGTTTTGCGAATGCGTATAGTGCTGTAAAGCGAACCATATGGAAACCAGGGAAAGTATTTTTTTCATATCATCTTTATTTCTTCCCGTCCGTTGGCCAGGCCATGGGAAGCGTGAAACGTTCAGTAGTTTTTTTTGCTTGCGTATTTCGGTCGTGTTGCCCGATTCAACGACCTCCTTTCACCAGTTTCTCCTGGCACCACATTCGGTTGTGTTCATCATAGAGCGTGATGATGTACATGCCCGGCAAGAGCCTGGAGAGGTTGATCTTCTCTATGTGATTGTCGCTTATCTGCAAAGTGTTTTCTTGTACTATCTGTCCTTGTGCATCATACTGATCTTCCCCCCAAAATTAGGACAGTATCTTTAGTTAGATTTCCTAACCTAAACATACTGAAAAATGACAAGACGGAAGTTTACAGCCAAGTTCAAAACCCAGGTGGTCCTGGAAGCGCTAAAGGAGCGCATGACTATGGCCGATTTAGCCCAGAAATTTAAGGTGAGCCCTGTTCAGATCAGCACCTGGAAACGTGAGTTTCTAAGCAATGCAGAGTCTGTTTTTGGGAAGCGGACAAAGTCGGAAGAAAAGGCTGAGGCTGATCTTGAAAAGGAACGTTTGTTACAAACGATTGGCCAACAAAAAATGGATATCGACTTTTTAAAAAAAGTCTTGTCGTGAGACCGGCTGCCGAACGACGAAAAATGGTAGAGCGCAAGCCAATGGCAAAGCTGAGTGTAAGCCGGCAATGTGGGTTGTTAGGCTTGCATCGTTCAGGTCTTTACTATCAGCGTATGGGAGAAACTAAGCTTAATCTGGAATTGATGCGGCTCATGGATGAGCATTATTTGCTCCATCCGGAGAAAGGGGCTATTAGGATGCACACCTGGCTGACTAAAGACAAAGGCTTTCAAGTGAATCCAAAGCGTGTAGAGCGGCTGTATTATGATGTCATGGGGCTTCGGGCTATCCTTCCGGGACCCCATACATCAAAGCGCCATAAGGATCACAAGGTGTTTCCCTATCTGTTGCGTGATCTGGAAATCACTAAGTGTAATCAGGTATGGGCAACGGATATCACATACATCCCGCTGGAGAAAGGATTCATGTACCTATGTGCCATCATTGATTTACATAGTCGCTATGTGGTAAACTGGTCCTTATCCAATTCAATGGAAGCGGAATGGTGCAAACAAGTTTATGCAGAGGCCGTAGCGATGCATGGGAATCCGGGGATCTTAAACACTGACCAGGGAAGTCAGTTTACTTCTGAGGACTTCACTGCAGCAGTACTAGGCAGTGGAGCCAAGGTAAGCATGGATGGAAAAGGGCGAGCTACTGACAACGCTTTCATTGAGCGATTATGGCGGAGCGTTAAATATGAAAAACTCTATCCAAATCCGGTCAATGATGGTATAGATCTATACAGTCAATTGGAAGAATACTTTGACTACGACAATCACGAACGAAGGCACTCAACTATCCACAATGAAATACCTGCTGAACGATATGGGAGAGCATTGAAAATGAAGGCGGCATGACGTTATCCACAAAATAATGTGGATTCAACAAAGAAAGAAAAAAGTAGCAAAAAAGAAAGAAAAGTGATGATGATGGTGATAATGATTAACTTAGTTCATCAATTATACTGTCCTAAGAAAGGGGGAGAGAT
>JANNSS010000019.1:0-2306 GCA_031402955.1 Saprospiraceae bacterium | reverse complement strand
TAGCTTCTACGCTGCGCAAACCAACTCACCCCAGCTTAATGCAAAAAATCAAAACATATTTCGAAACCATCGGCTTTGGCGGAAAGGATTTGGACACCATTGCAAATGCATTCTCGATACAGACATTCAAGAAAGGTGATCTCTTTGTAGAAGAAGGAAAGGTCAGCAAATACCTTGGCTTTGTGGATAGTGGTCTCTTCCAGTATTTTGTCTGGAAGGATGGTGAAGAAAGAACGACCTATGTCTCCATTGAAAACACATGGCTGGCTTCGCTGATGAGTTTTATCGGCCAAACTCCATCGCTTGAAAATGTGAAGGCCATTACAGATGGAAAGGTGTATATCATCAGTCGCGTGGCCCTCAAAGAACTGGTAGATACGATACCTGGCTTCAAAGATTTTTATATCAGCCTCCTTGAATGGGCGATTTGCGGCATCGATGCCAGTCGCCATGATCTGATCGTCCTCTCGGGCGATCAGCGCTATGAGAAGATGCTGAGAAATGAACCACATCTCCTCCAACAAATCCCTTTACAATACCTGGCATCTATGCTTGGCGTGACCCCCCGCCATCTCAGCCGGATACGCAAAAATATCCGGTGATAGCATTATTGGACATTTGTCCAGTGGATTCCTTTCCAACGGGTAGACCTTTGCATCGTCAATTAAAACAAACACGACATGCAAAAGAATGTGACCAGATTAACCCTTATGATTGCCCTGCTGGCATTTGTATCAGCAACAGCTTTTTCCCAGAACCGTTTCTCCAAAGGCGAGTTGAGCATCAACGGGTTTCGCAATCCATCAATCGGCCTGGAATACCGCTTTCACAACATATCCGTTCATGGCGGATACTATTTGACTGCCCTCGAATCCGGGGTGACCACTAAGTTCATCAAGGCAGGTTTGACCGGATGGTTTCTACCAGTTGGGAAGAGTGAAAATCCTTCTTCATTCTATGCAGGTGCATCGTATCTTCGCGGCCTCAATCTCGATTATGAAGATCAAAGCGCCTTTGGCATGGAAGCTGGTTTTCGCTGGATGGTTTGGAAAGGCCTTAACCTGAGAATAGGCGCTATCGCCCTCATGGCCAAAGATCATGATGTCGAAATCAATCCAACGCCCGGCATCAGTTATTCATTTTTTATTCGCTAAGTACACTCATTTCCATGCCACATAGCAAAACCATAGGAGCCCTGCTGATCATGGGTGCAGTTGCACTCTTTGTGCCTTACACTATTTTGACTATCACATTTGACTATCCGGATATACTTAGAAAGGATACAGCTTTTGTGCTCACTCAGTTTCACGAAGGAGGAAGTAAGCTGATCTGGACATGGTTTGCATTCGCGATCACAGGTCTTCCGCTGCTACCTGCCTATATCCTGATCGGGAAAAGCCTTGAAGACAAAGCACCGATGATGCGCATCGCCACAACAATTGGTGTCATTGGTCTGATTGTTCAAATGATTGGATTGTTACGTTGGACATTTGTCGTGCCGGTGTTAGCAGATATTTTTGTAAATAGTAATGATGAAGCAATCAAAGCTGCTGCTATTATTAATTTTAAATTGATCCATCAGTTCGGCGGCGTATTACTAGGCGAACATCTGGGACAACTCTTCACGATCATCTGGACGGTAATGCTTTCAATCACATTTGCCAAATTGAAGATGATCCCGAAATGGATCAGTTGGCTCGGCTACATCAGTTCGCTGATCTATTTGTCGGCACAAGCAGAGTTGTTTGCCACGGTTATACCCCGATTTCCAACAATAGAGATGGCCGGGTTTATTGGGAGCACGCTGTGGTTGGTATGGCTGGTTGTTGTTGGTGTAATGTTTATGAATGGAAAGATGGGTAAGACATTCACCCGCTCGTCAGGAGACGAGCATATATTGCATTCAAGTCTGGAGACTTGAACGAGCGTTGCCTTACAAAAAATAATGGCCTGGTGACAGGCCATTTTTTTTAAATATATTTTAATAGTGAAATCATTTCACATCAAACCGATCCAGATTCATCACCCTGGTCCATGCAGCCACAAAGTCTTTCACAAATTTCTGTTGTGAATCACTGCAACCATACACTTCTGCAAGTGCGCGGAGCTCTGAGTTAGATCCAAAGATGAGATCTACACGTGTACCAGTCCACTTCAATTCCCCCGTCTTGCGATCGCGACCTTCAAATACTTCCTGGGCGTCTGTAGTGGACTTCCAGGTTGTATTCAGATCAAGTAAGTTCATGAAGTAGTCATTGGTGAGTACTTCAGGATTTTTAGTGAAGACACCATGACGAGATTTATCA
>JANNSS010000018.1:0-3508 GCA_031402955.1 Saprospiraceae bacterium | reverse complement strand
AAAGGAAAAGGTAGAAAGGTGATGGCAGTGCCTACGAATGCTCTTATCCAGGGGGCGGATGGTATCACGCTATGGCTGAGAAATGAGGAGGGGAATTTTGAAAGCCGGATGGTCACCATCGGAAAATCTAACAAGGATTATACTGAAATTTTTACCGGTGTAAAGTTTGGGGAGATGGTAGTCGTTTCGGGTGCGTATCTCCTTAATAGTGAATATATATTTAAAAAAGGAGCAGATCCTATGGCCGGACATGATATGTAAATGATTCAATCACAAATACTACAATTTATACAAACTCATTTTTCAACCTTTAGATAATTGGATATATGAAACACAAGTATTTCTTTATTGCTCTCATTGCCATTGGTATTTTCGTTGTCGCTTGTGACAATGATAAAGATGATCCGACCCCGGTCGCCTGTTTTACCATTGAACACAACATTGTGGCTGCCGGAGAAACAGCACATTTTACGTCATGTGCAGAAAATGCACATCATTTTGAATGGAATTTCGGAGATGCAGCGACTTCTGCGAACGAGAACCCTACACATATCTATAATACTGCTGGCACCTATATCGTGGCACAGCATGTCTTCAATGCAGATATGAGCAAATCAGATATGACCACAGATACCATTACTGTCAACTAAAGAAATCAAAAGTGAAACGACGTAAATTTATTCAACATTCAAGCACAAGTGCTCTCACTGTTTTGGTAGGTGGGAGCACCATACTTTCTTTTGCCTCCTGCGGCATGGACGACAACAACATGATGAATATGATGGAGGCGCCCGACATCGTAGAGGGTGCTTATACTATAGCATTACCAATACCACCGGTTACAGGGCCTATCGTCTCGCTTAAGGCTCAGTCAGTAAACGCGATTCTGAAAGCAGGTAATAATACTATGGGACTCGGCTACCAGGAAAACGGAATATTGGGCCCTACCATTCAGGTGAATTCAGGGGAACAAATTCAGGTAGATTTCCAAAACGGACTGACAGAACCATCCAATATTCATTGGCATGGTTTACTTACGCCCGCAGACATGGATGGTCACCCAAGTGATGTAATACAATCAGGAGGGAATTTTTCGTATTCTTTTCTGGTAACCAACAGAGCAGGCATGTATTGGTATCATCCTCATCCGGATCTAGCCACAGCCAAACAAGCATATCTAGGGTTGGCAGGTTTACTTAAAGTAACCGACACAGAAGAACAAGTCCTCAACTTACCTGCAGGGGATTTTGAAATCCCACTTGTCATCCAGGACAAGTTGCTGAAAAATACTACTGCATTGAGCTATGTGCCTTCAGGCGTTGATATAATGAATGGCTTACTTGGTGATCATATATTGGTGAATGGCGTACATGCACCCTTCCAGAATGTAGCCACAAAGATGTATCGTCTTCGGATACTCAACGGTTCCAATGGACGTGTCTACAACCTGGCCTTGAGTAATGGTAGTTCATTTGTGATCATCGGAAGCGATGGCGGATTGCTTGCTTCTCCACGAATTGCATCTACTATCATCCTTTCTCCAGGCGAACGTGTGGATGTACTGGTGGATTTTTCCGGCTTAGAATTAAATGCAGAGATCTATTTAGTAAGTGAGACTTTTTCTGGTGGAGCATATCAGGGTAAGCAGAGCTTTAAAGTCTTGAAATTTGTTGTCAATCAAATGGTATCCGATACATACACTATTCCATCCATCCTATCTTCCTATACTATAATTTCGGAAAGTCAATCCTCCAGAACACGTGTATTTGATATCAGCAACGGGGGTGGACATGGCGGACACGGTGGGGGTATGATGATGCATACGATCAATGGTAAAAGTTATTCGGAAAACAGGATTGACGAGACGATATTAGCTGGATCAACTGAAATTTGGACCTTTGATAATACAGAAGGCATTGACCCGCATCCGATGCATCTACATGGTGCCAGCTTCCAGGTGCTTGATCGCACAGGAGGAAGAGGACAGGTTTTTGCCCATGAGCTTGGATGGAAAGATACGGTCCTCGTGATGCCCGGTGAAAAGGTTAGAACGATTGTGCAGTTTGGGCTGGACACAGGAGTCTTTGTTTTTCACTGCCATAATCTGGAACATGAAGACTCAGGTATGATGCTCCAGATGGAGATCGAATAAAATGATTATTAATTGTGTTTCGCCTGCCAGGCTTTTAATGCATCGATTTCCTTTTTCTGATCCGTAATGATCTTTCCTGCTATTTGTTTTAGCTCCATATGAGCACCATGATTCATTTCAGCCAGAGCCATGACAATTGCTCCTTCATGATGAGGTATCATCATCATAACAAAATCCTTATCAGGATCCCCCGTCATTATCATGTTTTTCATTTTCGCATTCATGGCCTTCATCGACTCACCCAATTCTTTATGATTTCCATCTCCATGATGCGCATCTTGCCCAGATTTAGCTTTATAATTATTGATGATATTTTGAAACTGAGATATTTCCTCTTTTTGTGCTGTGATCATCTTCTGTGCCATTAATTTCATTTCATCATTCTTTCCATTGGCTATTTCCATTTCACCCATATCGATAGCTGATTGGTGATGAATAATCATCATTTTGGCAAAATCCAAATCAAAGTCTCCCGTCATTTCCATTGATTCCATTTTCTGCATTGACATATTCATTGATGCCATCATATCATGATCCATAGGCATGTTATGGTGAGTAGAAGTATCGGCTCCAACAACCATTGGCGATTTCATTTCTGAATCGTGGCTACTATTTTTATTTGAACATGATGCCAAAATAAAAAGGCAAGCAGATAGGAATAAGGGAATAAAGATTTTACTTTTCATGACAAGGAAGTTTGAGGAGTGAATATTCTTAAAAACTCAAAATGGAACAGATTAACTGTTTAATAGTTCTGTTGAAGCTCCCTGACTGATAGATAGGATTTTGTTGATTGGATGTAATCATTTGCAGGATTAGTGCTTAGAGGCTGAATAGGGCTGTCATATTCCTTTGGCTATCGAGAGGTGCAAAATAATAACCCCGCTGGCGAGCGGCGACAGTCCGATTTTTTGTACCCCCCCCATAGATTTTCCATGAAACTTCGATCTGAGAAAGAGTACGAGTTAATTTGACTTCCCTTCCATTGCATTAGGTGATAGCTTCAACCAAGAATAACCATTCAACCAAGCGGAGTGTTAGGATGGACAAGTATAGGCCCCGACAATTTGAGATGTTCGATTTGAGGCGACGAAGGAGTTAAAAATTGGAAATGTGTCACGATTGTGTCACGGACCGAATAATCATAAAACAACAAACGGGGCTACAAGCCCCGTCGTTATTGTGTGGGAGTACACGGGTTCGAACCGCGGACCCTCTGCTTGTAAGGCATAAATCCCTATTATATTACAGTTTATCATTATGCATCAGGAGCCTTTAAACCCTTGTATTTATTAGGATTATACTGATTCAGAATTTGCATCGGTTTGTATAGGTTTGTATATTTGTGTCACGAAT
>JANNSS010000017.1:0-10506 GCA_031402955.1 Saprospiraceae bacterium | reverse complement strand
AGCTTATGGAGCTTATGGAGCTTATTGGGTTGTAAATGTAAACGGTATTCAGTAATCAGAAATCAGTAATCGGTATTCAGTGATGTGTAATCGTTAAATGGTTAATACTGATAGCTGATAGCTGACGGCTGAAAGCTTCTTCAGCCTTTTCTTCCTCTTAAGCCTTTTCCTTTGCCTAAATTTATGCCAAAATCTGAGGATTATGAATTTTATTCAACCGGTGCCTGTCAAAGAAGTGGCCTCATGGATAGGTGCAACATTGATGGGTAATGATGGGCTTGTATTACAGGGCATTAATGAGATCCACAAAGTCAGGGAAGGAGATATCACCTTTGTCGATCATCCTAAATATTATCAGGCCTCCCTGCACTCGGCAGCCAGTGCCATCATCGTACCTGCTGAAATGGAATGTCCGGAGGGAAAGGCCCTCCTGATCGTAGAAAAGCCTTTTCTAGCCTATGAAGCGATCGTCAAACGATTCAGGGCATTCACACCTATACAATTTGTATCAAAGGAAACACAAGATATTGACCCGACGGCGGTGATTGAGGATGGAGCGATCATCGGTCCTCATGTGCGCATCGGCAAGGATTGCCATATTCAATCCGGCGTGATCATCAGACCATATACCACGATTGGAGATCGGGTTGTGATACATTCAGGAGCGATCATTGGTACCCAGGCTTTTTATTTTAAAAAATGGCCGGAGGGATACCAGCCCTGGACCGGATGCGGAAGGGTGATGATCGAAGATGACGTATGGATAGGTAGCGGCACGACCATCGCTCAAGGCGTAAGTGGTGATACGATTATTGGGGCAGGCACAAAGATTGATTGCCAGGTAATGATCGGACACGGAGTTGTCATTGGAAAAAATTGTTTGATCGCCGCACAGGCAGGCATAGCAGGAAAAACGATTGTTGGGGACTGGTGTGTCATCTACGGGCAGGCAGGCCTGACACAAAATCTGCACATCGGTGACAAAACAACTATCCTGGCACAGAGCGGAGTCACTACTGACCTTGAAGGCGGAAAATCATATTTCGGTTCGCCGGCTGAAGAGGCCAGGACCAAGTACAAAGAGATGGCTACACTCAAAATGCTATCTTCGAAGTACAATGAGGATAGACAAAAATAAAAACGCATGACTATGAAAAATACAATTTCTATATCGACCCTAATGATCCTCTTAGGATTATGTCTTTTATCAACAACAATCGGGTACAGCCGTGATATGTCTGACACGCTGGTAATCACCAGCTATGAAAAATTCAAAGTAATCCCAACATGCATTGGTGAAAACTGCCAGGCGGGCCAATGTTATGCTCCTCCAAAGACGGATGGTCCTGCGGCAGATTACCTGCTACATGATGATGTCCGGATCGGCAAGATCAAACATTGCATGATGCTCTGTGAGACGCCAAAGGGTGTTTGCAATAATATGATTTTCACCTTTAAAGGCGAAGAGAGTGTTGAACAAGCTGGAAAGCAAGCTGCTAAGCAATTTGGGAAACCAACCTATACGAAGGAAGGAAGCAAATTTGTGTATGCCTGGAAACACACCACCGCCGACAATCAAAAACTAAGTATCAGACTTGAAGTGTCTGCTGATATTCAAAGTGGGGTGATGTATGTCGGAAAACAGATGTAGGAGTTTAAATTTTACAAATTGTATCGCTCGTTCAAGTTTTTAACTTGAATGCAATATTTGCCGCGTCTCCTGACGCGCGTGAAAGGATTTCGTTGAGTATGACTACTACCAGCAGCCAGGAGGCTGCAACAACAAATAAGCACTGGACACAGCTATATTTTGATTTATCTGTCGGCAGCCAGAGGCTACCAACATCATTTGTTTTTTTTACAAAAAAACAAATGACGATTTTTTCCTTCGCCTCAGCCTCAGCCTCAGCTTTCTATTTCTTCCACTTAATATTACACCCCCCACTCGGATACTGCTTTTCTGCCACCGGCTGTCCGGCAAGTAACGCATCAAGCGCTGCACGCAAATCTTTCCCGGTCAAGGGTATGCCATTCGATGGCTTCGAGTCGTCCAGTCGTCCACGATATGCAAGCTTAATATCTTTATCGAACACATAGATGTCAGGTGTACAAGCCGCATCAAATGCACGAGCCACATTCTGGCTCTCATCATAGAGATATGGAAAGGGATACTTCACTTTCGCAGCATGCCCCTTCATCTTATCAGGCCCATCCTGCGGATAATTAACTACATCATTTGAACTGATCGCCACAAAGGAAATCCCTTTGGCGATGTAATCATTTGCCAGCCGTACTAATTCCTCATTGATATGCAGGACGTATGGACAATGGTTGCAGATAAACATGACCACGGTTGCTTTGTCTGAAGTTATGTCTAATAAACGTATTGTTGCACCGGAGATGGTATCAGGCAAAGCAAACGGTGGTGCTTCGCTGCCGAGAGGTAACATGGTGGATTCGGTGAATGACATAGAGTAAGAGAGAGAGTAAGAGAGTGAGAGTTGTATTTGCCTGACTTGAATTGAAACTAAACTTTCTAAACTTTTGTAGCGAACAGCTATAAAAACTAAACTTTCTAAACACTGTGACCAACAGATTAATCTGTGTGATTACACTCTTCATTGATGCCAAGCACATAATGCTTGACAATATCAATCATCGGGGCTGATTCGCTGCCGAGGAAGCCATCGATCATTTCGTTTTTCAGATGCGCCTTTGCATACGCAGTCAGCTTAGCGGAGACAGGAGTGTATGACCAATGCCACCGCTCTTCAAAATATCCATAGGGGCGACCAGCAGAATAGACCTGGCAGAAACCATAATCACTGGCATGCTTTTTCAGCCAGTTGTACATGGTGAGGCCTTCACCTGCATTAAACCAATCATTCTCGAGATTGTTGAGATCGATATCGGTACCCCAGTGATGACGGCTGGAGCCGGGCATCGAGCTGTAACGTAATATTTTCAACGCACGCTCTTTTGGATCGGGAGTTGTTACTGATAGGTTTTCACCACCTTCGATCGTACGTGCACCAGACCACTTGGCCTCCCAGATAGATTTCTGCGAATAAAAATTGCGGGTCGCGGATCTGATCTGCAGATTGACACCATCTTTCTTTGCATGCGCATACATGTCGAGGAAAGCTTTGTAGGTATCCTTGCGCAGATACATTCCTTTTTTATCTGCGTATTGCTCATCGATGATGAC
The DNA here is from genome assembly GCA_031402955.1 of Saprospiraceae bacterium. GTDB lineage: Bacteria > Bacteroidota > Bacteroidia > Chitinophagales > Saprospiraceae > Opimibacter. Next base: position 7,298 of record JANNSS010000017.1, on the reverse strand, counting down.
AAAATCCGGATGTTTGGATGGATCAAAACGCCCCATGATATATTCCAGATCGAGTGGTATATCGATCGTGTCTTCTACCGGTTCATTTTGCACTGAATCAACAGTCGCAGGTAAAGCAACAGGAACGGTGATTGGTGCCTGCTGTTCGGAATGCGCGCGCTGACAGGATAGTCCTGACAACAGTAAAGGAATAAAAAGCAGTAGTGTGTGATTTCGGTATTTGATCATGCCTTGCTTTTAGAGATGCTTTACACCTTCAGGTACGTGATAGAAAGTCGGATGGCGATAAATTTTATCTTCTGCCGGATCAAACAACTCTTCACTCTCTTGCGGATTTGATGCGATGATGTCTGAAGAGAGTACCACCCAAATGCTGGCACCTTCATTGCGACGGCAATATACATCGCGTGCATTTTCAATGGCCATCTGCGCATCTGCTGCGTGAAGGCTTCCTGCATGTTTGTGATGCAGACCCGCTTTTGATCTGATGAATACTTCGTATAAAGGCCAGGATTTCATACTGCTTTTGATTTTGCTGATGATTGGTCTGTTTCTATGGTCGGTTGTTGAGCGTAGTCGAAACGTTTAGCAGCATATGCTGTTGCAGCTTCTCTTACCCATGCTCCATCTTCCCAGGCTTTGACCCTGGCTTCCATTCTTTCTTTATTGCATGGACCGTCGCCTTTCACAACTTGCCAGAATTCATTCCAGTCGATCTGGCCGTAATCATGTTGTTGTCTTTCTTCATTCCATTTAAGATCAGGGTCCGGAATCGTGATGCCCAGGTGTGCAGCTTGAGGCACGATCATGTCCACAAATTTTTGTCGCAGTTCATCATTGGTAAACCGTTTGATGCCCCATCTCTTTGATTGCTCAGTATGCGTGGATTCTGCATCTGGTGGTCCGAACATCATCAGGCTAGGCCACCAGAAACGATTGAGTGCATCCTGTGCCATTGCCTTCTGCACCGGTGTGCCTTTGCAGAGCACATCCATGATTTCAAACCCTTGTCGCTGATGGAAACTTTCTTCCTTGCATATACGCACCATCGCTCGGCCGTATGGACCATATGAACAACGACACAATGGTATTTGATTCTGTATGGCTGCACCATCTACCAGCCAACCGATAGCACCCATATCCGCCCACGTCAGGGTTGGATAATTGAAGATGCTGCTGTATTTCGCTTTTCCGGAATGAAGATCTTCAAACATTTGATCACGGTCGGCGCCAAGTGTTTCTGCAGCGCTGTAGAGATAAAGACCGTGCCCTGCTTCATCCTGCACTTTGGCCAGCAGGGCTACTTTTCGTCGGAGCGACGGAGCTCTTGTGATCCAGTTGCCCTCAGGGAGCATACCTACGATTTCACTATGGGCATGTTGACCGATCTGGCGGATCAGGGTCTGGCGGTAATTGTCTGGCATCCAGTCCCGTGGCTCGATGCGGATGTCTTTGTCGATTTTCTCCTGAAAACCGGATTCAATATCTATTACATTCATAGTACTATACCATTAATCAATATCAAAGAGATTTGTTCAGTAAGTTCCTGTTCAGTTAGCTTGGTTTTTTTCACACTTGGCATATGCAGCCATCGCAGTGACGAGAGTATCAACTGGTACATCAGGTATGGTTCCGAATTTTGCAACCTGCCTTTTTCGATTCCCTCTTTGATGATCCGAAGATAAGATGTTTCATATAGTCTCCGCAGCTCCAGGAAAGAAGTAAGAAACGGTTCCTGCAGATGGCGCCACTCATCATTGAACACTGTCAGTGAACTCTCATCATGTAATGCAATACGTATCTGCAGGCGGATGAGTTCCTTTATCTTTTCCACCGGATCTGATTGCTCCTGTTCAATCTGTGCCATCCCTTCCAGAAATTCATTTGCACACCGGAAGCAGATAGTCGTCAGTAATTCATCCTTGGAGCCCATATGATTATACAGGCTGGCAGCTCCCAGCCCGACCGCATGCGCAATATCACGCACAGAAGAAGCAGCAAAACCTTTCTCTCCGAAGAGTTTTGCGGCGGCGGTGTGGATTTCTTGTTTTCTATTAGTTGTATTCATGTTTACCCCTAAATCCCCTAAAGGGGACTTGGTTTTTCAATTAGAATTTCAAAGTTCATCTCACGCTCTCACGTTCTCACGCTCTCACGTTATTACAGAATATCATAATCCAAAATCAGCCTCTCCGACCTCGGATGCGACTGACACGTCAGCACTATGCCTGCATCAATTTCATCCGGTTCAAGTCCGTAGTGGATATCCATAAATACTTTTCCTTCTACCACTTGTGCTTTGCAGGTGCTGCAGACACCGCCTTTGCAGGAAAAAGGAATATCGAGACCTGACTGCAACCCTGCATCCAGGACTGCTTGTCCGCGATAACCAAGTTGCAGATCAACTTCATGACCGTCAATACGAATGGTCACTTGCGACATGGTATCTTCCCCGGTAAATTCAGCGGCTGTCTGTTCTTCACGTTTGGCATAGAAGGCCCCGGTGCCGAATAGTTCGAAGCGGATTTGATCTTCGCGCAAACCCATTTGTTGCAGCGCGGATTTGACATCCATGATCATCAACTCCGGGCCGCAGATAAATGCGGTATGAATTTCGGATGGATCGAAAAAATGCTTACCATAGAGATTGCATTTTTCCTGGTCGACACGGCCTGAAAAAATATCTACGCCAGTCACCTCTTTGGTCAGGATATGATAGATCGAAAACCTGTTCATGTTTTCGTTTTTCATGGCCTGCAATTGCTCGCGGAAGATGATCGTATCGCTGGATCTGTTGCTATAGAAAAGGACCGCCTGTCCTTTCGGATAATGGTCCAGGAAATATCTGAGTTGGGAAATCACTGGGGTGATTCCGCTGCCGGCGGCAAAGAAGATCAACACAGCATCTTCGGGCAGGCCATCGGGTAGGATAAACTTGCCTTCCGGGGGTGTTACTTCGAAGGTATCACCGACTTTCAGGTCACTATTGATATAGGTCGACATCTTCCCACCATGCACTTTTTTGACTGCGATCCCCAGGTAAGGGTCTTCAGGCACGGCGCAGATGGACTAGGATTTCCGTAGTTCTTCACCATTCACTACGGCGCGGCAATTGAGGTATTGGCCTGGTTTAAAGGCGAATGTGTCCTTTAGATCGGCAGGGACTTCCAGCCAGATGGAGACACTTTCAGCTGTTTCGCGGCGGATGTCCGCGATGCGTAACGGGTAGTAACGGCTCATGGCTGCAAAAATACGGAATACGAACGATTGTTCGTAATTGTTCTTTTTTTCCGGAAAAAAGAACCAAAAACCTCGTCGCTCAAAAAACTCACCTTGGCGTTATTGCTTTGGCCTGGCTTTCTGTTCCGCTTACGCTTGACCGGATTCCAAATCCTGTTTTTTTCAATGGTTATTACCTGATGAGTCTTGTCAATGCCTAAAACAGGGCGGAGGGCGGCTCGGACAGTTTTGAGCGACAGTCCCTGCTAACCGAAATGATTTTCTTGAGTTTAAGAATCCAAAGGAGGCCGCAGGCCTCCAGAAAAAGCAATGTTGGGCTTAAGTTGACTTAAGACCGCGTGCGACAGATCAAAAGAAACATTATCAGGCAAGGGTCATCTGGGCTGTTTTCAACAGCAGGTAATGTTAAACTCTCGGGTTTATATGGCCCTAAAACTCATTCTTCAGAATAGTCTGCATCACTTCCTCAAGCCCCCCCAGATCAGTAGTAGCAAAATAGATCCTATCTATTTTTATGTCGTCATATGAATCAATGATATAATTGGTGAATGACATTGGGATATGCCATGGATATGGATATTTATCCAGCATAGGCTGATCAATATGGCGGGTCGCTTCGCCAATGATCAGGAACTGGAATTTAACCGCACTTTGGAGCAAATCATCTGATGAAAAGGCTTCCAGGGAAGCACCATCCATAAATTCTCTGATGTTGTTGATGGCTGAAAGGATATGTTGAATCCTTTCAACAGGTGAAGGCTTATCCATATATTTCAAGCAGGTCTTTAGTGGCTGTTTTTAATGCGAAAGGGGAGAGCATACCCTCTTCTACCAAGTCAATTTTTCTATTTGCAATTTTTCCCAGTTCTTCTGTAATCTCTGCAAGATCAAAAAAGGTTATTGGCAGTGATTTGTCAAAACGCACCATCACATCTATATCACTATCATGATTCATTTCACCTCTTACAAAAGAACCAAACAACCAGGCTTTAGATGCCCATTGTTGTGTTTCAAAATAATCCTTGAATTTGCTCATCACTTCCTCTCTCGACAGCTCCTTCGGTCGCGCCCTATACCTCACCTCTCCCTCCGCCGCAAGTAGCCCCTTCAAGGCCAGCTCCTCATCCCCGATTTCGTACAATATCTTTTCACTGAGATACATGATGACCAGTTCATCCGGATCATGACGATAGATCTCTGCCAGTTTCAATACCACCTCTTTATTCAACTTCCGCTCTCCACGCTCCATTTTACTGAGAATAGCCACATCAATATCTAACAGCGCCGCCACTTTGCGCAGCGGTAGCTTTTGTTCCACCCTCAATCTCCGGAGTAAATCGCCCAGTTTTTCTTTTGACATAAATGTTGTTGACAGTATGTGTCAAATATAATCCTTTTTCATCTTAATTTCTGAAAATTGTTCGACGTCCGCACGGACGTCGTAGTGCCATCAATACTTCGAATTGTTCGGCGTTGGTTGTACCTACGTCGTAGTGTCATCAAAACTCCGTTTTGTATTAGGGAATAGAAGTGTACAGCAGAGCAACGGGAAATCAGGCCGAAGCACTATGTTCAACATGAAATGGAGGCCGTTACGGGATGCCGCTTTGAGTTGAGGCGAAGTGTTTGCTCCTGCAACCATGAGAATTCCAATTTAGATTCTCCATTGGAATTTCGATGGGTATCCAGGTGGTCGCAGGAGCAAACTCCTGCAACGGCCGATGGCCGAATGTCAAGGTATTTTTATAATCACAATTCATGGTTCGACCTCCTTACGCTTAGCCATGTGCTACAGCTCACCAACCGCAACTCACATACTTAGCCTTAGCCTTTTTCCATGAGCGCCCACGACTTGAAAGTCGTGGCAATTCAATTTCTTGCTTGGGAGCCAGTTTTTCGCTGATGTTTTTACTTAGCCTCAGCCTTAGCCTCCGCCTCATTTTTAACTTTTCACTCTTCGTTTTTCACTCTTCACTTTTCCCGTACCTTTGTACGCTTTTTAAAACCGCGAATGGCTAGTTCCAAGAAGAATACCACCCCCACAGATACTGATGACAAAGACGCCTGGATCGAGATCATCGGTGCCAGGGAACACAACCTCAAAGGCATCGATCTCCGTATACCGCGCGAAAAACTGGTCGTCATCACCGGGATCAGCGGCAGCGGCAAATCATCTCTTGCTTTCGATACCATCTACGCCGAAGGTCAGCGCCGCTACCTCGAGACTTTCTCCGCCTACGCCCGCCAGTTTCTCGGCGGCATCGAACGCCCCGATGTAGAAAAGATCGACGGCCTCAGCCCCGTCATCAGCATCGAACAAAAAACCTCCGGTTGGAATCCAAGATCTACGGTAGGGACGATCACAGAAATCTATGACTTCCTTCGCCTCCTTTTCGCACGTGCTGGCGAGGCTTACTCTTATGTGACCGGAGAGAAGATGATGCAATACACCGAGGAGCAGATCCATGAAAGTGTATTGACCTATTATGCCAATGAAAAAATCCTCATCCTCGCCCCTGTCGTCAGAGGCCGGAAAGGCCACTACCGCGAACTCTTCGATCAGCTTCGCAAACAAGGTTACACCAAGGTGCGCGTGGACGGCGAGATCCTCGAACTCGGCCCCAAGATGCAAGTGGACCGGTACAAAACCCATGATATTGAGTTGGTGGTGGACCGTCTATCTGTCCAACCCGACAAGACGGCAAGGATCACGAGCAGCCTTTCATCCGCGCTCCGCATGGGAGAAGGCATGCTCATGGTGATGAAGGCCGGAGAAGACACCCCTAAAATGTATTCAAGGCACCTCATGTGCCCTGTTTCAGGGATTTCGTACGAAGAGCCGTCACCTAATTCCTTTTCGTTCAACTCCCCCTATGGCGCATGTCCGACGTGCAACGGCCTTGGCGAAGTGACGATGGTCGACATGGACAAAGTGATCCCGGATCCATCGCGCTCGATCAATGATTTGGGGATAGCCCCGTTTGGCGAAGTGCGGGACAACCACACGTTCAAGCAGTTACGCCAGATTTCGAAGAAGTTTAAATTTACTTTTGCCACGCCCGTAGTCGATATTCCTGCGGACGCTATGGAGATCATTCTCAATGGGGGCAGTCCGGGTACGACTTCAGCACCTGATTATCTGCCGCATGATCTGGTTTTTGACCTGGGCGCGGAGGGCATCGTCAATATGCTCAAGCGCTGGTATGAGACCACGACCAGTGAGAAGATCCGCCAATGGGCAGAGGGATTCATGACTATTTCGCAATGCCCGGATTGTGAAGGCTACCGGATCAAGAAAGAATCGAGATACTTTAAGATTGATGGACAGCATATCGGAGAGTTGGCCAGTATCGACCTGGGGGACCTTTTGCAATGGTTTGTAGGCCTCGAAAGCCGACTTACCGAAAAGCAAAAGTTGATCGGCCGGGATGTGATCAAGGAAATCAGGGATCGCCTCGGATTCCTGGTGACGGTGGGGCTTCATTATCTTCAGCTCAATCGTCCGTCGAGGACCATGTCCGGTGGGGAGACTCAGCGGACCAGATTGGCCACACAGATCGGTTCTCAACTTACCGGTATCACGTATATCCTGGATGAGCCGTCGATCGGTCTTCATCAGCGGGACAACCAGTTGCTGATCAAGTCATTGAAGGAACTGAGTGCCATCGGCAACTCTGTGCTAGTCGTAGAGCATGACAAGGACATCATGCTGGCGGCGGATTACTTGATTGACCTTGGGCCAGGTGCCGGGGTGCATGGCGGGGAGTTGGTAGCCTGTGGTACGCCGGCGGAAGTGATGAAGACCCAGAGCCTGACGGCCAAATATCTCAATGGCAAGCGGTCTATCGAAGTGCCGGGGACGAGGCGGAAGGGCAATGGAAAGAAAATCTTGCTGTCCGGGGCTACCGGGCATAATCTGAAAAATGTGACCCTGGAGATTCCTTTGGGGACTTTTATATGTGTGACCGGGGTGTCGGGGAGTGGTAAGTCATCGCTGATCAACGAGACCTTGTATCCGATCCTGCGTAAAGAGTTGTATAACAGCCTGGAGCGTCCAT
>JANNSS010000016.1:0-3041 GCA_031402955.1 Saprospiraceae bacterium | reverse complement strand
GGTGTGGCAGGTATTCTTATGGATGCTATCAAATTTGATCTGACAGGGTATTATACAAAACTCAATGATGCTATGGTCAGAAGGGACTATACACTCAATGGAATGGATAGTATCATCTATGACGGTGAGTTGAGCCAGGTTGAGGCCATCCAGAATGCAGCGGTAGCAACGGTCTATGGAGTTCAGTTTGGACTTGATATCGAATTGCCTTCCGGATTTGGATTTTCTGCTGACGTCAATTATCAGAAAGGGGAAGAAGAACTGGATGACGGTACGGTGAGTCCTTCACGTCATGCTGCACCACTTTTTGGTATGGCCAGGCTTACTTATAAGCATGAAACCCTCAGTATGATGTTGTATGGTTACTTCAGTGACGGTAAGGATTTTGATGAGTTGCCGGAAGAGGAACAGGCGAAAACGGAGATCTATGCTATTGATGATAATGGCGATCCGTATTCACCTTCGTGGGCAACACTCAATTTCAAGGCTAATTATCATTTGAATGAAAGCTTCACGATTGGCGCTGGCCTTGAAAACATCACCGATGTGCGGTATCGTCCATATAGTTCCGGTATCGTAGCACCGGGAAGAAATTTCGTTCTTTCTCTGCAGGCTAATTTTTAAAACTGGTGAAGTATTTCCATTGAAAATGGAATTAACCATATAAAATAAGGCAATAATATATGTAAAATAAATTATATATATTATTAATTATCAAGGGCTTACACATCGTAAGCCCTTTTTGTTATCTTCGGCTTTCCACTCTATATCCAAAGAACACCAGGTTTTTGAATGTGAGCAGGGATCTTTCCTTTTCGACCCACTCTTGTTTTTTGGTTTTAACGAATCAGTTAAGTGAATTCAATCGTATGACTTTATAAGTATCTGTTTTTACCCCCATTTTCCAGTCACTTGCTTTTGCCCCGTCGGGATCCGGGAATAAAGAAAAAGAAGTGGAATTTTAAAATGAAGAACTAATGAAAAAGCATTTTATGCTGATGTGGCTGCTATTGCCACCCCTCGTCAGCACCTCTCAAGTGGGTATTGGAACTACCACCCCACGAGCTAAGTCCATTCTGGACCTATCTTCCACAGCAAAAGGATTACTTCCACCCAGGTTGACTGGCCTCCAGAAATCTGAAATGGGCCTCTCCGCTGAAGATGCCGGTATGCTGGTCTTCCAGACAGACAATGCACAACCCCCTTTATCTTCCACGCCTAAAGGCCTTTATTATTTTGATGGCGTTAACTGGGTTGTACCCGTTTTGAACGGAACAAGCAATGGTCAGACCTTGCGCTGGGATGGGCTTAAATGGGCCGGCACCAATAACCTGTTTAATCAAGGTTCCTCCATTGGTATCGGTACACAAAATCCAAATACACAACTTCAGGTTCATAGCCTTTCCAGTCCGACCACGCGGCTTCAGATTACCAATGCAGGTACAGGCGCATTAAACACAGATGGTTTAATGCTCGGGGTTACACTGGCGAATAGTCAAGCCCATCTCATCCAGAATGAGAACAGACCCTTGTGGTTTGGAACAAACGCAGTAGAACGCATGCGTATTGATTCCGTCGGAAATGTGGGGATTGGAAAGAATAATCCTGCCGCAAAGCTCGACGTTAATGGGACAGTTCGGATCGGCGCCTCGGGTACCATACTCAATGGGATCATGAAAAAAACCATAGAGATTGAAATTCCACCCATCGTATCCATGGGGGAAAGTATGGTTACGATTCCGTTTGAAGGTGCATTCGAGCAGGCTTCGGTGTATGTTTCCCCGGGATCCACGATGTCCGGTCTGATGATCGGTTATGCACGCGTTTGTACTCCTGGAAATGTTGAAGTTAAGTTTATGAATATGAGTGCGGATATGGAAGAGCCCATGACTATGGTGTTGCATATATCTGTTATTCAATAGGCTTCAGCTTTACTAGACGGACTCTCTGCCTTTTTACCCCCGTCCCCTGTGTTGCGCCATACTCATCCTCACGCATGCAAACCCCGGGGAGGCATGATTATCATTTCAACACATGAGAATGTGAGGCGAAGTGATTAAGATTAATGCCGTTGCAGGAGCGGTGCGGTGAGCGGAGTCGAATTGTTTGCTCCTGCGACCACCGTGATACCTTATCGAAATTCCTAACTGAATTCCACTGTAAAATCCCATCGTCGGGGGCGTATTGCATCCGCCCCGATGATGGGATTTCTTTCGTCTCGGGGGCGTATTGCATCCGCCCCGATGATGGGATTTCTTTCGTCTCGGGCGGATGCAATACGCCCCAGACGAAAGCATTCTTACAGGAATTTTGATATTTTACGAGGGAAATGTACCAAACCCTTATAAAAATCAAGATAACCCTGGCATTGGTTTGCTTCTATGTTTCGATTGCCGGGCAATCCCCCTTTCTGTATTTCGATAAGATCAACACGGACAACGGCCTGTCCCATAATAAGGTCAACGCTATACTCCAGGATGCAAGAGGATTTATCTGGATAGGGACCGAAGACGGACTCAATCGCTATGATGGAAATAATTTCCTGATCTTCCGCTCCACGCCTGGTAAATCAGAATGTATCTCCGGCAACATCATCAGTGATCTCCTGGAAGATGCTGACGGTGTACTTTGGATTGCGACCGCCGACGGTGGTTTATCACGTTATGATTATCGCCTGCCGCCATCACAACAATTCAGGCAATACAAGAGCCAATCAGACAAGCCGGAATCTATCCCGACGAATACCATCTATGCTATGCTTGAAGACAGGCAGGGATTTCTGTGGTTAGCCACCGGAGGCCATCGGGTATTGCGGTTCAACAAGACCACCTCACTTTTTGAAGAACCTGTTCAGGAAGGCACGCGCACCACGCTTGCCCTGGGCCTCGATCATAACGATATCCTATGGGTTGGCCGACAGGGCGGAGGGATTCTCAAGATCAATACGAAGACGCTTGAGTTTGAATCAGATCCCCGCTATGTAAACCTGTATGCAAAGTTGCCCCATGTGGTGGTCACCTCTCTTTATGAAGATCGCCAAC
>JANNSS010000015.1:0-1786 GCA_031402955.1 Saprospiraceae bacterium | reverse complement strand
GAAGTCTCTCCGCAGATGATACCACCGACGATATCGTTGTTCAGTACAGCTTTGATCGGGATGTTCTGTGCCGTGGCATAATCTGCAAACGCGTTTGAACCTACGAGGCCTTGTTCTTCGCCGGTGACGGTCATAAAGACGATCGTATGATCGTACACATACGTGCTCATAATGCGAGCGAGCTCAAGGACTAGTGCTACGCCGCTGCCATTGTCTTCCATGCCTTCTGCGAGGCAATTGATATCACAGTTATCTGCACAGCGGCTATCCAGATGAGCTTCGATGATGATGCAGGAGGGGTCTGATCCATCTCTGCCTGGCAATACAGCTAGTACATTCTTATGTCGCTCCATGCCGCATACATCCTGGTCAAATTGTAAATAGCCTGTGACAAGCCTTTCACTTTGGTTGATACTGTACCTCTCAAACTGTGAAAGAACCCATTTACGGGCAGCACCGATGCCTCTATCAACAGCCACTGTATCTGATCCGGTATTGCGGTTTTGAAAAGTACGTAGTGCCAGCAAGGTCGCTTTCATGGAGTCCGGACTGATCCTGTTGACCAGGTCTTCACTGATGGCATAGGGATCATCTACCGGAAAGGCCGGAAGGTAATCAGCGGGATCATAATTGCCTTTGAGGATGTCAAAGATCAGCGGATTGGTAAAGTGGGTGTTTTGCTGCGCTGAAATATCTGATGTGGTCAACAAACAGAGGATGACAAGATGGGTTAGTGATTTCATGTCGAAATGGTTGGTGACGAAAGATAGGACTTTCTTACGATGGATGTCTAATGGATAGGTGACCTTGCGACGGTAGCGCTTGTGATGGATGCGCTTGCGACAGATGACCAGGTGACAGATGCGCTTGCGATGGATGCGCTTGCAACGGGTGCGCTTGCGACGGATTAAAATCCATCGTTACAAAATCGGTCGTGTCCATGGCACTTTAGTTTGGCTTCTTGAAAAGCCAAACTGGTAAGGTCAATTTTGTAATCGAAGGTTATAACCCAGGATTGCCTTCAATTTTTGACGAAACTCACCCTGTGAGATGAGCCAACCCGTAGGACGTACATGCCTGCGGTAAAGCGGTGAATATCTAACTTCCTGATTTCTGCTGTGAAGGTGCCTGCTATCAAATCCTTACCAGATGAATCTGATATGATATACTGGGATCCGATGAGTGATGGGTCAGCCTTGATGGTGATTTCACTGTTTGCAGGATTGGGATACACTTTTATTAATTTGCTTTCTGCGGGTTCATGCACAGCACTTACAATACAGTTATGCTGAAGATTAAAAATGCTTTGTAGTGAATCAATAGGTTCGATGCCTGTATTGTCGCGTGTACGCAATGATATGCTGAAGGAGGGGCTGCCATACGTATCTGTGGGTTGTGCAACTTTTAAGAATGCAAAAAGAGAAGATGTTCCATCTGGTGCGCATCGGGTATCGGCGCCGATCACTTTTGCTCCCTGCAAAGCAGCCATAAGTCTGCAAGCCATATCTCCTTTTGCATTTCTGAATTTGAATTCCATCGAATCGAGGATCTCCTGACCGAGCAGAATATTCCCTTGTATGGAATAATATACTCCATCGATACTTCCTGAAATGTGGTTTTTATATGCGTTTGTATTGGTACCTGTGAAACCGGCAGCATTGACATCCGTTCCGGAAAAACCCACTATACCATATTGACGGATACTTGAATTATTCTGAGCATCATTCTTGGCCAGCCAGTTGATGATTTGGATAGGAGTGTCACCTGCCCGCATTCTTACGCGGGC
>JANNSS010000014.1:0-22290 GCA_031402955.1 Saprospiraceae bacterium | reverse complement strand
GTCATATTGGTAGGGAAATGAAATAGGGTATTCACCAGCATGCCTTTGTCGATGATGAGGGCGTCCAGGCCTGCCCGCTTTGCTTCGATGGCGCAGGTCATGCCGATTGGGCCAGCGCCGATGATGATGAGGTCGTACATGGGGCAAAGCTAGGAAAAAGGCGAAGGCTGAGGCGAAGGTAAAGAAGGCTGGTGCCTATTCGAAATAGCTTCGGCAAACGAGGAAGGCTAAGGTGAAGAAGGCTAAAACGAAAGCGCAGGAAGTGGTTAGTCGAACATCATTTTATTGAGGACACGAAATTGGAATGGTGGCCAATTTGCCATTTTCATCTATCTAGATACGATAACAAGCTCCCAGATAATCTTTCAGGATTAGGCCAAACTGTGTGTATCATCCACCTCACTTTGAGAGGATAAAATGACACTGCCAGTGCAAGTTTGAGCATTGCTCTCAGTAACCTTGGCCATAAACAAATGAGAATATAAAAATTGGGTTGATCGTAATAAACTTTTTCGCGTGCCTCTCCATTTTCTTCGAAAGGATGAATATTCGGTTAATGACATTTATTTAAGATTATTTATTTGCTTAAATGGTTCGTGCATATCTCTTAGCTGCTTTTCACTTGAAGTTATGATCAACCAGATCACCTACCTAATCCCTGATGCACCGAACAGATAAGCCAGTAACTTTATTGAAGTCGGTTCTGTATAAGTCATCAAAGTTATAGGTCATGTAACGGTAAATGGCTTGACTACCGCCGTCTGTAGAACTCCACCAGAAGCCCCTTTCGTTATCTAAAGCAAAGGCGCCAAAGCTAGTTCGGTAGCCGCCTGGAAGGCCTGTGAAACCACTTAAGTTGCTCGCCCCTACATTGGGAGCGGTCCAATGTGTTGTGCCGATCTCCTTCATAGGCCCTCCCGCCACGGCATCTCCACCTAGACAGTTACCTAAGGTGGTCCATTCAAAATCTGTAGGGCAATGCCAGCCTTCTGGAGCCAAACCCCGTGGATCATTGACTGCATACCAATTGTACAGCTTACCATACGTGGCTGCATACATGGTACTATCATTATCGTAATAACAATAGGCACCGGTAGTTAATGCCTCCCAGTCGGCATTATTAGTCACTTTAGGAATTGCGTCTCCATTTCTGTATGTAGATACATCCAGGTTTTTGGTCATCCAGCTTTGACAGCATATGCTTACGCTCTGATAATATGTAGGAGACGGTGGAGGCGGAGGCTGCCAACTGGCCAAACCATTTACATCAGAAGTCAGGATCTTGCCGGCACCTTGTGTGCCGTCTACTACTTTTAGTGTTCCATTTACATGTAATGTAGCACTAGGTACATTTGTTCCTAGTCCCACATGACCATCTTTTCTGACAACCATGGCATTACTTCGTTGGCCTGCGCTTGCGCCGCTTCCGTTTCCGATGATAAATAGCGGAGTTGTAGAAGTGACTGAAACCTCATTGGTGGTAAGGATCGAATCATTATACATACCGATTACAGTTGATGAAAAACCTTTAGCAATATTTCTATATCCTGATGAGGATGAAGAGGTACTGTTTGCTAAATTGAGATATCCCATGGCAGTTGAATTCAAACCACTCGCTATTGTAAGCTCTCCCGTGGATATAGAATTAAGTCCACTTGCTCTAGAAGATTTCCCTAAAGCTGTAGAGTAATTACCACTAGCAACTGTTGAGCCACCGGTTGCTGTGGAATAATCTCCACTCGCCTTAGTGCCGAATCCGGTAGCTGTTGATGCTCCCCCACTCGCTATACTATTGACCCCACTGGCAAAGCTGCCTTCGCCAATATTAGTTGCATTCCAGGCAGTATCAGATACAGTTCCCACTCGAAAAGCACTTATTTCCGGCAACCACATCATGCGGGTGCCTTCGCCACTAATGGGGATGGGATATGGGTTAGGTAATTTATTGTAATAATACGCAAGTGGATTTTTCAAGATCATGTTCCCGTTTTTATACACGACCATTGCATTATTTCTTTCATCATCATCATCACCGTTTCCTATCATAAATAATGGAGTGATTGGTTCAATAGCTGTCTGATCCGTCGTGAGAATAGGATCATTGTACATACCAATGGCAATAGAACTGTAACCCTTCGCTTTACTTCCAAGACCTATGGCCGTGGATATAGCCCCACTCGCCTTACTATCGAATCCGGTAGCTGTTGACAGGCCTCCGCTGGCTATGTTATTTATCCCACTGGCAAAGCTGGCAAGGCCAATATTAGATGCATTCCAGGCAGTATCAAGTACAGTTCCAACTCTAAAAGAACCCATTTCCGGCAGCCACATCATCCGGGTGCCTGCTCCGCTTACAGGAATGGTATACATGCCTGGAGGATTTACAACGGTCGTAGGATTTTTTAAAATCATGTTCCCGTTTTTATATACCACCATAGCATTATTTCGGGTTGCATTTCCGTCTCCATTCCCAACCATAAATAATGGCGTATAAGCCGTTGGTGGTCCTTGATCCGAACTTAACAGGCTATCGTTGTACATGCCCACTGCCATGGAACAATACCCTTTTGCAATTGTATTGCTACCAAACACACTTGAAATACCACCACTGGCTTTAGTCTGATCACCGGTAGCAAAAGATCCACTACCGCTTGCAATAGTGTTAAAGCCGAATGCCATAGAAATAGATCCCACATTCACATCATCCCATTGAAAATCTTCTACCACGCCGGCTCGTAAGGCAGCTTTGCCGGGGTAAAACATAAATCTACGACCTCCTCCAAGCGAAGGAAAAGTCCCTCCGGAAGGTTCCATCCCTGTGAATAATATCCCGTTTGAAAGGCTTTCGCCCAGATTAACATGCAGCGTTGTAAGCGGAGTCAAGGTATTGATTCCAATGTTTTGTTGTGCTGCGCCTTGTACGATAGAAATCAATATCAACAGGAACAGGATGAGCCAATTTTTCATAGGTATGTTATTGGGTAAAATCATGCCTCAAAATTGCCAAGGAAAAAGAATCAAGTCAATTACACAATCGGGTAATGGAAGTAGTTAGCAGTTAGCAGTTAGCAGTTAGCAGTGAGAAGTTAGCAGTGAGAAGTTAGCACTAATCAGTAAGCATGAAATATGATGGTCCCTGAGCTTGTCGAAGGGAAGAAAAATCATTTATCCTTTACCATACCATCGACTGAGCCGATGGTATGACGGGTGGTGGAGAGGGCTTCGCTTTATTTTCCCTCGACAAGCTCGGGGACCAAAAGAATGTGATTGGACATTATTCCCCTCGACAAGCTCGGGGACCAAATGAATAGAAATGGAATTATTCTTAGCGACAAGCTCAGGGACCGAATGAATCTTAAATCGCTTTATTTTTCTTGATTGGTTCGGAAACCAGTCTGGCATCTGGCATCTGGCGTCTGACATCAATTTCAATCAATCCGCACAATCTTATGCTTTATGGCCTTCATGACGGCTTCCGTACCACAATTGACGTGCAGCTTGTGATAGATATTCTGCAGATGCTTCTTGACGGTATCAATACTGATGGAAGACTTATCGGCGATCATTTTATACGAATTGCCGCGCACCAGCAATTCAAGCATTTCGGTTTCCCTGGGTGTGAGATTGAAAACATCACTCCCTTCTTTGGAGGTTCGGAAATATTGAAACACTTTTTGCGCCACAAAGGGGCTCATCGGCACACCACCTGCTGCTAAATCCTCTAATGCCTGAATAAGTTTTAAGGGAGATGTGTTTTTCAGGAGATAACCATCCGCCCCATTGCAGATGCAATCAAATATCCTGTTGTCGTCATCAAATACAGTATACATGATGACCTTGATCTCAGGAAACACAGTTTTGATCCGCCTTACCCCTTCAATCCCACTCATACCGGGCATATCAATATCCATGATCACTAATTGAGGATTCAATGCTTCCATCTGATCACTGACCAGGGTACAATCGGAAAAAGCGCCTGCTATCTTAAACCCTGTATCGGTCCCAAGTAATAATTCCAACGACTCACGTAGCCGGGAATTATCTTCATAGATGACAAGGGAGATAGCCATAAGATGCAAAACTAATTCATTATAATTCTGGATGCTATTACACAATCAGGTAATGCTGCCATTAGCTGACTTTCATATCTAAAACAATGGTTGTGCCTTTACCTGGTTCCGATGTTACCTGCAACACTGCTTTCCATTTTTCAGCACGCTGCTTCATATTCTCCATTCCGTTGCCATATTGCAACGTGTCCTGATTAAAACCTAACCCGTCATCTGTGATCTCCAGGCGGATTTTATGATGATCGGTTGTAACCATCACCGTTGCTTTGGTTGCTTCTGAATATTTCACAAGGTTGTTGACCGCCTCTTTGAAGATGAGATAAAAATCGCGTCGCTGGTCCATCGGCATGGAAATTTTTTCTATAGCATCGGGGAAATTCAATTCAGCTTCAATGTTCTTACCTTCAAACATCTCAGCCGAATACCGTTTCATCCGGATAAATAATTGATCGAGATCATCATATTTCGGATTGATATTCCACACGATGTCTGACAAGGATTCACTGATGCGTTGTATCTCCTCGCCTGCTTTTGAGATGTAAGAGGTTGCTTCAACGGTCTTTGAAATATTTCGTTGTGTCAACACGGTAAGGATATGAATATTGCTTAACGACGCACCGATATCATCATGCAGATTGGTAGAAATTGTATTGCGCATATCCTGTAACTTTTTAAACTGACCTATTCGATACCGGTAGATAGCATAGCCCAGAGATAGCACACTGATCGAACAAAAGCTGATAAACCACCATTGCTGCCAAAACGGAGGACGTATTAAGATGGGAAGTGTCATAACTTCGCTTCTGATACCATCCCCGCTGATCGCATATGCTTTAAAAAGATACTCGCGTGGCTTCATGCCGGTGAGCGTAAGGACGGGCTGGTTATTTTCAATCCAATCCCCCTGTTGAGTGATCCCTTCAATCCGGTAAAAATATTTTGTTCGAAATGGATGCAGCCAATCCATGGCCGCATATTCAATATAGATTTCTTTGACAGAATAGGGGAGTTCAACGGAAGTAAGAAATTCCGGTAATTGATCCTTTTGGTAATCAACTCCATCCACTACTAATGAAACCAGGTGAAGTATTGGCTTGTGGTCAGCAAGAAAACGGTCATCCGTCAAATCAATCCACGACAGTCCTTTATCAAGATTTAAAAACAACTTTCCATCCGCGGTAGTCACGATGGGTCGGTCTATATAATCCCTTTTAATACCATCTTCCCGATTGAACAATTGCCAAACGCTTTCTCCGGCCTTTGGATTAAACATAGCCAAACCTGCAGAGGTGCCCACCCATATCCTGCCGAAAGTATCTGTTGACAATTGGTTGATTTGCATGCCAGGTAGTCCATCCTTTAAACTAAACGTCGAAAGAATACGATGATCTGCTGCGCTTACGATCTGAATGCCATCGCTTTCAAACCCAATCCATGCATTACCCTCATGGTCTACAGTCAATGATTTTATATCAGCATTGGCAATACTTTTGTTTTCCTTGTCTGGAACGATGTGCTTGACTTTGTGCTCATTGGCTAAACAATGAAACAACCCCTGTTCAGAAGCTACCCAGGCATCATGATGAAGTCCTGAGCACAATATAACTCCCTGTAAAGCTGACTTTGTTGTTGGCAGAAAATCAAGTATCTGAAGGATTTTCGTCTCTGCATCCAAATGGAAGAGTTGCTTCGCTGATAAAAACCAAAGATTGCCGTCCTGGTCCGTTTCAATAGAAAGGATTTGTCTCGCTATCGTATCAGCACCTGGAAATTCATTCCCAGCGTTTTTGAATAGTCCATCTTGCTCATCCCATTTCTGTAGACCATACGAATAACTTATAGCCCATACTGCGTTATTTTTATCCAGGGCTACATCCAGAAAATGTACATCTTTTTCGTTTTGTGAAGGATATGCCTTTTGATGGGTCATGTCCTTTGTAAAAAATATCATTTCTCCTGCATCAATACAGGCCGCCCAGTAGCCGGATCTATGTTGGTCAAATACCATTTGATTCATGCCAAAGCCCGGACCGTAGGCTAAAGAAATAGAATGGCTGAATCGATTGAAAGCAAGATGCTGCTGATATAGATAATAGTTGCCGCCTACAAATATGCCTGCATCAGGTGTGAGGCTTATCTTTTGAATATCAATCCCTGATGATCCATCCGGCAACATTTCATTGGTCAACAATGGACGAATTTCATGCGTTCCGGAATGGAAGGACAGCAACCCGGCATTGTGGGCAGCAAGATAGAGCGTACTGTCATTAATACTTTTGATATCCAGTACCGTGTAGTAAATACTGTTTTGTGGATCTGCTTCAGTGTAGGGATAGTTCGTAAAAGTATGTGTGCGTTTATCAAAACTTATCAACCCATTGTGCCAGGTACCGAGCCAGATCTTATCATGCATGTCGGTATCGATGGCCAGGAAAGGCAAGGTGGAATCTCTCATTTCAGGAGCATAATATTCAAAACGCTCAAAAGTTCTGCGCTCTGTCTGAAAGGAATAGAGGCCATCAAAGCAGGAAAGCCACAGAATATGATCATCCCTGGGGTCAGTGGCGATATCTGATACATAACGAGGTGCCTGTATAGCACCGGCAGCACCAGCCGGTGGTTTGTGAGGATCAAGCAATAAAAATTCGAAGCTATCCCTGAGCTGGTTGTATTGAGCGATACCACAGCCCAGGGTGCCAATCCAGATCTGTCCTTCACGATCCTTCAAAATTTTACTGGCGCCGAATGTTGAATTGTTTTGAGGAGATAGACGATTGTAACGTTGTATCTGGCCAGTGCATAAATTGTATTTTGATACTCCATGATAGAGCCCTGCCATCCAGAGGTTTTCTTCATCATCTTCCATAATGTCAGTGATGACATTATCGGAGATGGAAAGCGTATCTGTATAGTCAGAGGTGTAAATCTTATACCTTTCCCCATCAAACCTGACGAGTCCTGAGCTGCTTCCTATCCACAGATAGCCGTCGCTACTTTGACATACAGCATAATAGAGAGAAGCCGGCAGACCATTGTTAGCGCTATACACCATAAAGTCACCGATGCGGTGCTGGCCATATGCTGCGCATGTCATCAGTAAGATGCCTGCGAACAGGAGAAAATATTTCAAGTTGAAGACTTTACCATGCGGTCAAGGCGCTTATTTCTAATCACGTGGTGTTGGCGTTAATGATTTTAAAGGTACAGATTCTTTATACAGGTATCAAAATAATTCCCGCTGGTTCAAGTCTTCAGACTTGAACCTAATATATGCTCGTCTCCAGACGAGCGAGATGGATTCCTGCCCAGTAAAACTCAGTTTAACCCGCAGTCTAATTATGTTTTTTTCCTGCAGCGAGGACGCTGACTGTGCATGATTTTCGCACGGAGCAAGATCTAATTGCTCCTGCTGTCCTCAGCCGCAAGCTACGAACAACACATGTGGATGATTTTTACCTGCAGCGAGGACGCTGACCGTAAATGTTTTTTGCTCTGAGCATGATTTTATAGCTCCTGCCGTCCGCAGCCGCAAGCTACGAACAACACATGTTTTTTTAAAAAACATGTGTTTGATTTTTACACGAGAAAGCTGAGTCATGATCCTTAGAAAAATCAGCCCTATGCCCTCCCGCTGCTAATGCCGTGCATTAGGCGGAATCTCCACTGCGCTTCGATATGCTTTTTGCCCTTAGCCTCAGCCTCAGCCTTCGCCTTTATTTACCTATTTTTGACCACTTCATATCAAAATAGCCCTGCAGTCTGTGATTAACATTGAGCAAGAAGATTTCGAAACCATTTCTTCGAAGGAGTGGATTGTGACGAATGGCATAGGAGGTTATGCCTCATCCTCCATCTGTGGTGCCAATACCCGAAGGTATCATGGACTGCTCGTCGCTTCATTTAACCCACCTACGGACAGGAGAGTACTGGTATCAAAACTCGAGGAGAAAATCATTTCTGCCAGAGAGGAGTTTTATGCTTGTACGAATGCATACCCGGGTAAAATCCATCCGGAGGGATATCAGTATCTCACTTCATTTACCAGGATGCCTCTTCCGACAAGTGTTTTTTCCAACGGAAAGCACACCATCACCAAGACCGTATGGATGCGGTATGGAAAAAATACAACCGTGGTCGAGTACACCAATGAAGGGGATGAAGCTTTGCTCCTTGAGTTAACCCCGCTGCTGGTCTACAGAGATTATCATCATCTCTTTCATGAGGATAAAAAATGGACATTTGAAACCAGGCATCTGGCTGAACGGTTGATTGAAATCACACCCACTAAAAACAGCCCGGCAATTTTCTTTCGTTTTACGGCAGGCATCTTTTATCCGGAAACCCATTGGTACAAGAATTTTGAATATGCCCGTGAAAGGGATCGTGGATTAGATTTTACAGAGGATGCAAAGAGTGTCGGAAAAGTGAGCTGCATGATGGCCCCGGGTGAAAGTGCTGCATTGATTTTCAGCACTTCACAGGCAGATACTGAAGGGGATCCGATGGAGTGGAGAGAGGAAGAGGAGCATCGCCTCAAAGGGCTGACCCATAAAAAGAAATCTTCCTTTTTAAAAGACCTTGCTGTCAGCGGAGATCAGTTCCTCGTCAGACGGCAATCGTCAGATACCTATACGCTTATCGCCGGCTATCACTGGTTTACGGACTGGGGACGCGATACCATGATTGCGATGAGAGGGCTGATCATTGCGACCGGAAAAAAAGAAGCTGCAAAATCAATCCTTCGTACATTCCTTCAGTACCTCGATGGGGGAATGATTCCAAACCGCTTTCCGGATCTTGGAGAGAAGCCTGAGTACAATACGATTGATGCTTCACTGTGGTTGTTTGTCACACTTCATGAATATTACGAGCAGTTTCATGATGATGCATTTATTCGCAGCATTTTTGGAAAGCTGACCAAGATAATCCAGGCACATGATGCCGGCACCAGATACGATATTCATGTTACACCTGAAGGATTGCTATATGGAGGCCAGCATGGGATCCAGCTTACCTGGATGGATGCTAAAGTGGGAGAATATGTCGTCACACCACGGATCGGTTGTCCGGTGGAGATCAATACCTTGTGGTTTAATGCTCTTTCAGTATATGTTTCTTTTGGCAATTTGCTGGGCTTTCCGGTTTCTGCCTATGTGCAAAGGATCAAGAAACTCAAATCTGAATTCAGAGCTCAGTTTATGAATGACAAAGGATATCTCAATGATGTAGTGATCCCGGGACATAAAGCCGATGAAACAATTCGACCTAACCAGGTGTATGCGATCAGCTTGCCATATTCACCATTGACCAATACAGAAGCAAAGCGTGTGCTTGATGTGGTGCATCAGCATTTGTATACTGATTATGGCCTCAGATCGTTGTCACCCTTTCATCCTGACTTTAAGCCTGTCTACACCGGAGACCAGTGGCATAGGGACAATGCATATCACCAGGGTACGGTATGGGGATTCCTTTGGGGCGAATATGCTATGGCGCTTCTCAATGTTCACAAATATTCACCCGAATCCAGAAAATGGGTGAAGCAGCATTCAAAAAAACTGGAGGAACATTTTTATACGGAGGATGGATTGTATGCTATCTCAGAGAATTTCGATGGGAATGATCCGGGGAAGGGCAAAGGATGCATCCAACAAGCCTGGTCTGTCGGCATGACCCTGAAAGCTTTATTGGCCGCAGACAAATAGTAATTTTTTATATATAAAAATTCGAGGGATTTAACTATATTCGGGGGTTATTTTAGCTCACCCAAGCAAAGAACAAATGAAACAACTGTTTACGTTTCTCCTCATACTCTTTTGTATCCCCCTTTTATTTGCACAGGAAATAGAAACTATCGCAGTCCCGGACGCAGTGATGGATCGATTCACCCTCCTCTATCCGGATAGCAGGAATATCGAATGGCAAATCATCAAGGAAAACTTCAAAGCGGATTTTAAAAACGATAAGGCGACCACGATGGCTTTGATCGCCTGGGATGGCACGCTGCTAAAGACAGAAACTGAAATTAAGATTACTGCCCTGCCGGAAACCGCTATCGAATATCTGGCTCAGACCTTTCCTGAAAAGAAAATTGAACAGGCCTCCATTATTGAGGATAAAGAGGGGGTCATTACGTTCGAAGCCATCGTAGAAAAGGTAGATCTGACCTTTGATTGTACCGGACAAGTCCTGGCAACAAGCGAAGTAGTGTTGTCTGGGTCAAGAAATAAATAGCAGAAATCTCCACTCCTTGAATAGCTCACTTGATATTTTTCAATGAACCTCCATTTTATTGAACGATAATTGGTAGATCCAGGTTTTCTCCAGAATTCAGTTCCTATCTTTATTGGATGAAAATCCTGCTGATTGAGGATGAAGTGCAGTTAGCCCAAACCATTATCTCCTATTTGCAGCTAGAGGGGTACCAGTGTGAATGGGCAAAAGTTTGGGACGAGGGTGATGAGAAAATATACATCTACACCTACGACTGTGCCTTGATAGATATTACTTTGCCAGGCGGGAGTGGCCTTCAACTGGTTAAGCAACTTAAGCAAAGCCATCCCGAAACCGGTATCATCATTATATCTGCAAAAAACTCCATTGATGACAAAATCACGGGACTGGATCTGGGAGCTGATGATTACATGACCAAACCATTTCATCTGGCAGAATTGAATTCACGTCTTAAGTCCATTCAAAGACGAAGAAAGTTTGGCGGGAGCCAGGAGATCATTTTCAATGAAATTTGTATTCTACCCGAGGAACAGATGGTTATGGTTTACGGGCACAAAGTCATTTTGACCAAAAAGGAATATGATCTGCTTTTATTTTTTATTTCTAATAAGAATAGGGTTTTAACAAAAGAAGCGATCGCTGAACACTTATGGGGAGATCATTCCGATATGTTGGATTCTTTCGATTTTATTTATTCGCATATTAAAAATCTCCGGAAAAAGCTTGAGGAAAAAGGATCCCAGGATTATATTCAGACCATCTATGGTGCCGGGTATAAATTTAGCCAGGGATGAAACTGCTGACGAAAACGGGATATTATTACCTCACCCTCACCATTTTCCTTTTTTTAGCAGGAGGCACTTTATTTTATGTCTATATCTCTCGTTTGCTTAATGAAGAGATCAATGAACAACTTTTTATTGCGAAGGATAAAATTGTTTCGTATGTAAACACAACCTTGTCCCTGCCGGCTTCTTCTCCTGTCGATGATTATAAATTGATATTGGTGCCTGTACCGGATCAGGTGAGTGAAAGTATACTAGATACTTTTTTGCTGAGCCCCTTACTAGACGAACAACTGCCTTACAGACGATTGATATTTCCCGTTTCCCTCAACGGACAACATTATGCAGCCATCTTGCATCAACCCTTAATTGAAAAAGATGATCTGCTGCAGGCGGTTCTTAAATCATTAGGATGGATGACAGGAATCTTTGTAGTTGTATTGGTGATGATGAGCAGATGGATTTCATATCGTCTATGGAAGCCATTTTATCAGACGTTGTATCAACTTCAGCGGATCGGCTTAAAGGACGCACCCCATTTTGCAAAACGCAACATAGATGAATTCAATGCACTTCACCAGGAGCTCAATCGCCTCATTCAACGAATCCAGACACAATATAAAAACCTGAAGGAGTTTACAGAAAATGCCTCTCATGAGCTGCAAACGCCAATCTCCATCATACGCAACAATCTTGAATCGTTGTTGCAATCTGAGGCCCTTCCACAAGCGGACAGAATCATCGTGCGTCGGACCTATGAATCCACCCATCGATTGTCGAGGATACTCCAATCACTCTTGTTGCTTTCCAAGATTGAAAATCTCCAATTTGTCAATGTTATCCCCTTGCCCATCATGCCTTTGCTTGATTCGGGCATGCAGTTGTTTAAGGAAATACAGGAATATAAAAATATCAATGTGGAGTTTCTGGTAAAGCATGACGGGATTATTCACATGGACCCATATCTGGCAGATGTGTTGATCTCCAATTTGCTTGGAAATGCATTTAAGCACTGTCCGATGGAAGGCAGTGTCACGGTAGAATGGGACAACCAAATCCTGACCATTTCAAATTCAGGTCCGCTATTGGACATCCCGGAAGAAAACTTATTTGATCGGTTTATGAAAGGAAACAGGACCATAGAGTCCACGGGTCTCGGACTCGCTATCGTCAAGCAGATTTGCGACCTCTATGGACTATCTCTTTCCTATGCATACATGAAGGCGCTTCATACTTTTAAAGTAAAGTTTTAAGGCACAGAATTTCTACAGAATCAACCATTACTATTGCAGTATCAATTCTAAAAATTCTGAATTATGAAAAAGACTTCCATTTTTTTGATGCTTTCATTTTCTTTCATCCTCGCTTGTCAGAAGGATGAAATCACACGCCAACCTGATACCATGTATCAACCTGATGTGCACATAGCCAGATTTCCAAACGGCACAAATATTACCAATCCATATTTCCCGGTCGCGGATGGTAAAAAGTATACCTATGAAGGCCAAACATCAGATGGCCTTGAACTCGTTGAGGAGCATCGATTGCCGACTACACGCATCGTGCAAGGGATTGAGTGTATTGTGGTCA
Source organism: Saprospiraceae bacterium (assembly GCA_031402955.1). GTDB lineage: Bacteria > Bacteroidota > Bacteroidia > Chitinophagales > Saprospiraceae > Opimibacter. The sequence goes on along the minus strand of JANNSS010000014.1, from coordinate 9,611 downwards.
ATTTCAAAGCTTATCTTGATGGAAACCTTATTGAGGAAGCATATGATTGGTATGCGCAGGACATAGAGGGTACCGTCTGGTATTTTGGAGAGGAAGTCGACAATTATAATCCTGATGGTACGTTCCGAGATCATGGAGGCTCATGGGAAGCAGGGATCGATGACGCCAAAGCTGGAATTATCATGCCTGCAAATCCAACATTAGGACTAGGGTACCGGGAAGAATATTATTTCAATGAGGCGGAAGATGAAGCAGAAATTCTAGGTGTAAACCTTCTCGTGTCCATCCCTTTCGGGAATTTCAGCAATAGTATACAAACCAGAAACTGGACCGAACTGGAACCGGATTTGAATGAAAACAAGTATTATGCTCCTGGAATAGGGTTAATAAAAGAAGTTAATTTGGCTGATAATACTCAAATTGTCTTAATTTCAATCCAATAAAAAGGGAGAATACCGGGATTTTTTATTCCTTCGCACTGCAAAACATAAGAAGATATGAACAAGGTTATATTGATATTATTAGCTTTTTGCTTTACGCAGCAACTCAAAGCCCAATCCATAAAGGAACGTGATGTTCCTCCTGCTGTCATTTCCAGCTTCAGTTCACTGGCTCCGGATGCCTCCAAAGTGAAATGGGAAATGGAAGATGGCATGTATGAAGGCTCCTACTTCACGGACAAGAAGGAAACCTCTTTGGTGTTTTCAAGAGACGGGATTCTTACCCTGACAGAGCATGAAATAGAAATAACTGATCTCCCTGTCGGCATAGTGGAATATCTAACCAAACAGCATCCATCATCAGCCATTACAGAAGCCACCAAAGTGACAGATATCTACGGTGTAGTTAACTACGAAGTTGATGTCGCAAGTATCGAATATCTCTTTAATCAAACCGGCCAAATGATCAGCCAGGAAAAGGATGAAGAGGTAGATGACGACAAAGAATAGTCACCAAACTATTCTTCACCTTTCACTCTTCACTTTTCACTAAACTCAATCCTGACCAGATTCAGTTTACTTCCGCGTTCACTCGGTACAATACACTCATTGTTTGAAAGCTGAACTCCATCACGGAATCTTAGCTTGAGACGTTGATAGTCTGTATTAAAAACTGTTTTTCTTTCCACATACCCATTCCCGGCCACCTCATAGCCACCGACTGTATTTTCCTGTTTGATTTCATCATTAAACAGGAATCGCAAGTGCTCCGGCGTCTTGAATAGCATAAAGGACGAATACATCGCACCATCATCCTGTGAGTATTGGCGTTTGCGCAGGACTTCTTTCCAATGCTCCTTTCCATCCGGGTGGACGGCGAAGAGGATCATATCTTCGAAATAATAATCGACCCATCCCTCCCGGGCATAAGCTCCATTATCCCGTTGCATCGGAAGACTCGAGCGGCGCGAAAATTCCTTAATCAATTCGGCGATGATCACAGCTCCTCCATCCTGCCTGAGGGCCACGCGTTGTACTGTAAAGTCACTGAGTCCCTTTGAGACAGCAGCACCACGTCCGTTAACCTCTGTGAGGAGTGACTCATCGAATTGCAGTAAACTCATTTCTGCACGCATATCATCGTGATAGCGGACGAAATAAAATCCTTTGGCCCTGCTGGTATTTCGTTCACCACACAGTCCGGTGACGACAAGACAGTGCTGGATATGATCATAGACAGGAAAAATGTCCAGGATCTGTATATCCCCCAAACGGATGGTGTCGTGAATGACCGGGACAATATTGGGAGCAGAACTGAGCACATGGAGGAATTGGACTTTTAACTGAGCCCTTTCAGATCTCATTGGCAGAAAGAAATCTCCATAGTTGTTCACGATCAGTGGGCTAAAGTCCTCCTCGAGTTGTGTTCCATCAAAGTTGACGGATTTAGCCCACAGGATCTCCAGGGTATGCAGGTCGTAGCTGTACAGCTGCAGGCTGGTATTTTCCTGCTTGTACAATAGCACCTTGCTTTTATCCTCAGATTCTTTCATCAGAAATCGTGGGATCATGAACACATTCTCAAACCGGGTAATCGTTGACGTATCCACCAGGGTGACATCGTTGGAAAAGGATTTGTGCCGGACAGCATACGCTCCTTTTTCACGAGTACCATAAATGATATGAAATCGATCATCATGAGCTACAATCCCGATAATATCCGCCCTGCTGTCGCTCAGGTAGAGTTCGCGTTCCCACTTTAAGTGCATTTCCTCATCAAAGGCCTGGACAAAGAAGGCATGACCCTTATCCCTGAAGAGCAGCATGTTTTTATCGACCCATCCCAGGATCGTGTAGGCATAGTCATTGCGCAAGGCGAGCTCTTCGGAAATGGTGATAGACTGTGCCTTTGCTGACTTTGGCAGGAAGCATGCAGCTATAGTGAGCATTATAAAAAACCGGATCCCGAAAATGGTCCTCATGGTAGTCATTACAGATTAAAGATTTCCTTTAATAATGGAAAGGTAGGTTCATTTTGAGTAAAAGCCAAACTGCAAATCGTCGCTGCCTTGTCTTTTTGCAGCTATTCTTGGTGGATGGAAGCTAACCTGTATTTTTACCACTGAAAAAAGCAAGAATAGCATGATACAGACACCCCTTATAGAGTGTGTACCCAATTTCAGCGAAGGCAGGAGACCAGAAGTCATCGAGGCGATTGCCCACGCAATACGGCATGTAGCGGGGGTAAAACTCCTCGATGTAGATCCAGGCAAAGCCACCAACCGGACAGTCATGACGATGGCTGGGGCGCCAGACAGGGTCATCGAGGCTGCTTTTCAGGCCATTTCGATGGCGGCTTCGCTGATCGACATGCGACAGCACACCGGAGAGCACCCCAGGATGGGCGCTACAGATGTTTGTCCGTTGATTCCGGTCAGTGGTATCTCGATGGAAGAAACGGCTGCTTATGCCCATCAATTAGCCAAAAGGGTTGGAGCTGAGTTAGGCATACCTGTGTACACCTATGAGGCGGCAGCTACTCGTCCGGAACGCCAAAACCTGGCGACCATCAGGGCTGGCGAATATGAGGGTTTTGCAAAAAAAATGGAACAAGCTGACTGGAAACCAGATTATGGTCCTTCGGTATTTAATGAAAAGGCTGGCGCAACTGTGATTGGAGCACGTGACTTCCTGATAGCGTACAATGTTAATCTCAATACACGCTCAGAGCGCAAGGCCAATTCGGTAGCCTTTGACATCCGCGAAAAGGGGCGAATTAAAAGAAAAGGTAATCCAGTGACCGGGGAGATCATTCGTGATGAACATGGCGAACCAGTCCGTGAAGAAGGGATGTGCAAAGGAGTAAAGGCGATAGGTTGGTACATAGCCGAATACGGAACCGCGCAGGTATCCATGAATATCACGGATGTAAAACAAACGTCGCTACACGCCGCTTTTGATGCGTGTTTGCAGAGTGCTTTATTGCGGGGCATGCGTGTGACCGGTTCAGAACTCGTCGGGCTGGTGCCATTGCAAGTGATGCTGGACGCAGGAATGCATTATTTAAAAAAGCAAGGATTATCTCAAGGCGTATCAGATGCGGAGTTGATCCATATAGCCATCAAGAGTTTGGGGCTGGATGAGCTCGGTGTATTTAATCCGAAGAAAAAAATCATCGAATATTTACTAGAGGATGAAACGACCGGAAGGCTTACAGGGCTTACGATGGCTGGGTTTTCTGAAGAGCTGGCGTCTGACTCACCCGCACCTGGTGGTGGTTCTGCTGCCGCATATGCGGGCGCATTGGCAGCTTCACTCGGCACGATGGTCGCTAATCTCAGCGCAAATAAAAGAGGATGGGAAAAACGTCACGATTATTTTTCTGCGTGGTCTGTCAAAGGTCAGGAAGGAAGAAAAAAACTATTGCACATGGTCGATGAAGACACCCTTGCCTTCAATTCCCTCATGGATGCATTTCGTCTGCCAAAAGAATCAGATGCTGAAAAGAAAGCGAGACAGGAAGCGATAGAGCAAGCCACTTTAAGAGCTACGTATTCGCCCCTCAACATGATGCGTGTCGCTCATGAACAATTCCCACTGCTCGAAGCAATGACTACGGAAGGCAATCCAAACTCTGTCTCCGATGCGGGTGTAGGGGCGATTTGTGCCCTTGCTGCGGTTGAAGGCGGTTGGTTAAATGTGTTGATCAATCTTGGTGGTTTGAAGAACAAGGGAGTGGCGGAAGAAATAAAAGGTGAAGCGAATGCTATCATGGATAGTGCCAGATTGCAAAAAGAGCGAATTTTTAAACTTGTCACGGAGAAATTGTGATTAACACCCGGTGCCACATCTTTGCTTTCATCAAGGAGGAATAGCAGACTTTTCAGGTTATATCCGTTGAGCATAAGGAAGGAGAATGGCACAGATTTGGATACCACATTCATAATTATGCTGTAGAGATATTATCTCTTACATGTTAATCTTTGATTTTCGCAAATCATCTTTACCTCGCAACTATGACCTGGCTCGTTAGCGCGGTGTTTCCGGAATGACAGGTGATGAAATAATTTCCCGGAGGCATTTCAAACAAGGAAAGCGGCACTTCATTTATGCCTTTCAACAACGAAATTTGATTAAGGGTCATGAGCCATACGCCTTGATTGGCTGGAACGTCAAGGAAGATTTATTCAGCGTTACGGGCAGGTTATATCGAAAATAATAGGCAACAAAATGGGATACAAACGTCAGTTAAAAAGAGTTAGTTTTGATATTCAAAAGGGGGAATCCCTTAAATACTTAAAAGGTCGGTGTGGAATCTAATAAGCCAAATGTGTAATAAAATCTAAAAAAAAATAGCATGATGTACTTGTCTACGTTTGCGCAACTGATTGTTGCTGTTTCCATTTTCATCGTTTGGGTCTTTCGATTCGATAATATTGTCATAGAATTTAAACAATATGGCTTGAGTGATTTAACCCGTATGATAGTTGGTGCTGCTAAAATAGCTCTGGCAACATTATTGGTGGCAGGTATCTGGTATTCATCCCTGGTACTGATTCCGGCGCTGATGATGGCTTTCCTGATGATATGTGCCCAGTATTTTCATTTTAAAGTGAAGAATCCGTGGCAGAAACATATCCCTTCACTGGTCCTTTTGCTACTTTGCCTTTTCATTGCCGGGGTATACCTGAACATATTTTCTTAATGCATTTAACTGATATCCTTATTCTTATTTCAGGGTTGTCCTTTTTGGGTTATGGGATAAGCTATTTCACATCTTCGCATATGAAAAGCGAATTCTTACGCTATGGCCTGTCTAAATATGGTATGCTTACCGCAGTGTTAGAGATTTTTGGCGCAATAGGTTTGTTGTTAGGTTTGAGGATGAATATTTTATTGCTGATCTCCTCTGCTGGCCTGGCTTTATTGATGCTTCTGGGGCTCATTGTCAGGATTAGAATAAAAGATAGTTTCCGGGCATCCTTTCCGGCCTTGTTTTTTTTGCTGCTGAATGCATATATTTTAGGTTATGCCATTAGTGTTTGTCTGGATTAAAGAACTTTTGAAAATAAGCTTAGGTGGAGCAGGAAGATATTGACAGAATTATTGAAATGGCCTGGGAAGACCGGACTCCATTTGAGGCGATTAAAAATCAATTTGGCTATACTGAGGCTGATGTTATCAGCTTAATGCGTAAAACATTAAAGCGGACCAGTTTTAATTTATGGAGAAAGCGGGTGAACAGTGGCATCAGCCAGAAGCATGGTGCCAAAAGAAATCCGGAAATCAATCGCTTTAAATCCAGTCGCCAGAAAAGTATTTCAATGAATAAAATCAGTAAGCGATAGATGGAACTTCAGTTTCCAACCGGGTTCACTCCAATACTCGAAAAAATGGATCAGGTGGATCCGTTAAGTTATGGGAAAACCAGAAACTTTGTCGATGGTGCAGTTACCTATTTATCTCCCTACATCTCAAGAGGTGTCATCAGTACCAGGCAAGTGCTGGAGAATGTCCTGGCAAGGGGATATAAACTTTCGGAGATAGAATCCTTTGTCAAAGAGCTCAGCTGGCGTGATTATTTTCAGCGGGTAGGTCAGGAAAGAGATTTGAACCTGGACATCAAGCAAGCACAACAACCGGTATTCCATTACGAGATACCTCTATCTGTAGTACAGGGCAAAACAGGGATCAACAGCATTGATGAGGCTATCCATCAACTCTATCGGACAGGGTACATGCACAATCATTGTCGAATGTACACAGCTTCTCTGGTGTGCAATATTGCTAAATCCTATTGGCTCCAACCTGCACAATGGATGTATTATCATTTACTGGATGGGGACTGGGCCAGCAATGCCTGCAGCTGGCAATGGGTAGCAGGTGCCAACAGCAGTAAAAAATATTACGCCAATCAGGAAAACATCAATACCTACACAAAAACAAATCAGGTACATACCTATCTCGATAAAACGTATGAAGCTCTTGAAACCTCAGGGATCCCGTCAGAATTATCATCCACTCAAAAATTTGTCCCTGAAATAGAATTGCCTTCGGCCCCGAAAATACATCTGGACCCGGGGCTTCCCACTTTTATCTATAACTATTATAACCTCGATCCGTTGTGGCACAAGGAAGAAGCCGGCAACCGGATTCTTTTGATTGAACCGGAATTTTTTACAGGATACCCTGTGAATGCAGCTTGCATAGATTTTATGCTAGCCTTGAGTAAAAATATTCCCAACCTTCAGGTTTTTGTAGGTTCGTTCCATTCGCTTATAGAACAGTATCAGCTCGGAAACGTTTATTACAAAGAACATCCGCTTAACTTAGGGTATGCCGGAAACAAGGACTCCAGAGACTGGATTGCAGAAGAGGTTACCGGTTATTACCCATCTTTTTTTTCGTATTGGAAAATAGTTAAGAAACAGCTCTTACGTAAATACCGTTAGCATGATTATTGACAAAGAAGCCTTGGGAAGCTTTGATAGCCGCTACCGGGCCACCCTGATTAATTCGCTGGCCGGAATACGGCAGGCTTTTCTGGTCGGTACCAGGTCGAAGGAGGGGTTAAGTAATCTGGCCATTTTTAGTTCGCTGATTCATATCGGGGCAAATCCTCCATTGTGGGGATTTGTCTGCCGCCCTGACACGGTCAGAAGAGATACGCTGAATAATATCCTGGAAACAAAAGCTTATACGATCAACTACGTGACCGATTCCTCTTTTGAAAAAGCACATCAGACTTCAGCTAAATATGACAAAGAGGTCTCTGAGTTTGAAGCGTGTGGATTCACAGAGGTTTATCACATAAACATTAAGGCACCCTTTGTAGCTGAAGCACATGTCAAAGTAGCCATGACACTGGAGCAGAAAATCGATATAGCCCTTAACGGAACAGTTATGATGATAGGTCGTATTGAATATATCGAAGTAAATGAGGCCCTGGTAGCTGCTGACGGATTCGTATCCCTGGACCAAGCGAATACCCTTGCCTGTGCAGGATTAGACGCCTATTATCGGACGACATTAATTGATAGGCTTGCTTATGCCAGACCATTTCAATCCACACAAAGACTTACGGATTGATGAAAAAGGTGCTCAAGCAAAATTTACCAACTAAAATTTGCCCGGTATGCAAACGGCCCTTTACCTGGCGAAAGAAATGGGAAAAGGTTTGGGAAGAAGTAAAATATTGCAGCGACAAATGCCGGACAAAAAAGGATGACGTATGAGCACTGCAGGTATTCTTTTCCCACATCAGTTGTTTGAGCAAAATAGTCTAGTGTCAGCGTGTGATGTCATTTATCTGGTGGAAGAGGGATTGTTCTTTACACAATACCATTTCCATAAGCAAAAGATTGTTTTTCACAGGGCCAGCATGAAGTTTTATGAGGACTATCTTCAGTCAAAGGAGGTTAAGGTAGTGTATATTGATTCCTTTAGCGAATGGGCTGATGTCAGAAAACTTATACCATATCTAAAGTCGCAGGATGTTCAAACGATTCTGTATATCGACACAACCGATTGCTGGTTGGAACAAAGGATCATCAATGCCTGCCGCAAGTATAACCTGGAAGTGAAGAAATATGATTCTCCTTTATTTCTGAATTCTACGGAAGAATTGGCCTCATACTTTGCCGGGAAGAAGCGGCTATTTCAAACGGATTTTTATAAGCACCAGCGGCAAAGCAGGAATTTGTTGTTGGATGGCCAGCAAAAGCCCTTAGGTGGCAAATGGACCTACGATGATGAAAACCGTTTGAAATACCCCAAGGAAAAATCGCCCCCTAAAGTTGATTTTCCAGCCCCCAATGCATTCTATGCTGAGGCTATAGCTTACACGGAGAAGTATTTTCCTCACCATTACGGAAGACTCAACAGTAATTTTATTTATCCGTCTACACATCTTGAAAGTAAAAATTGGTTAAAGGATTTTTTCAAAACACGGTTTTCATCTTTCGGGGATTATGAAGATGCTATCGTTTCAGGCGAAAATGTATTGCATCACAGCGTTTTAACACCCATGCTCAATGTCGGGTTATTGACGCCTCACTATATTATCGGGGAAACGTTGAAATATGCAGGCACCCATGATATACCATTAAATACACTGGAAGGTTTCATCAGGCAGATCGTAGGGTGGAGGGAATTCATCAGGGCAGTATATGAATTGAAAGGAGCCACTGAGCGTACTACTAATTACTGGGGCTTTACACGAAAGATTCCTGATGCCTTCTGGAAGGGCACCACAGGAATAGAACCGGTAGATATCACTATAAAAAAAGTTTTGGAAACAGGCTATTGTCATCATATTGAACGATTGATGGTACTGGGCAATTTTATGCTTTTGTGCGAGTTTGATCCCGATGAAGTATACCGTTGGTTTATGGAACTGTTCATCGACAGCTATGATTGGGTGATGGTTCCCAATGTGTATGGGATGAGTCAATTTGCCGATGGCGGGCTCATGGCCACTAAACCCTATATAAGCGGAAGCAATTACCTGATGAAAATGAGTGATTACAAAAAGGGAGACTGGCAGGTTGCGTGGGATGGGTTATTCTGGCGTTTTATGCATACGCACAGAGATTTCTTTTTACAAAATCCAAGGTTGGGAATGTTGGTCAACACTTTTGACAAAATGCCTGAGGTCAAGCAGAAAACCCATTTGACCAATGCAGCACAATTTTTAAATGGGTTGTGATAGTCGGATAGCGGATGACCCTATCTAAGCAAAGCATCTGGTAGGTATTTTCGATTCCAAAGTGGCTATGGCGAGGATGAGATATCTGAACAATTCTATTTTCTTAGACAAGTCAGACCAATGTATTCTGCCTGGGTACGTTTCGAAATCATTCTCAACCCGTGCAGGCGTTTTCAAAGTTTGTGGTATTTTGACGGGGCAGACTTTAATTCTTCTTTTTTATGCCCATCGTAAGACCTGTCCACAACATCCATCCTACCTTCGGCAAAAACTGCTTCCTGGCCGACAATGCCGCCATCATCGGTGATGTCATCTTGGGCGACGATTGCTCGGTGTGGTGGAGTGCAGTGATCAGAGGAGATGTCAATGCCATACGCATAGGTGACAGAGTCAATATCCAGGATGGCGCGGTGATCCATTGCACATTTGAAAAATCACAGACCATCATCGGAAATGATGTGTCT
>JANNSS010000013.1:0-1579 GCA_031402955.1 Saprospiraceae bacterium | reverse complement strand
GGTAGTGAGGAAGACTGGAAACACCCGTTTCATAATGTCATTTAGTTATTTGTAAGACCCCGACAATGTTTAGTTCGTTGCCTGCAGGTCAGGTAAATATAACAATTGGCATGCACCATCGGTGCTGAAAAAGGGTGAAAGACAGGGCTAAGTTAAACGAATTTGGAATCTCCTGAGAATATTATATCCTCAAAGCCATCATCAGATACATCCGCACCATAGTTTTATCAACTCCACCGACCTCTGTAAAATAATCTCCGGGGCTGAAAGCCGAAGTGGAAAATTGAAAGTTCAGATTATGGCTGTAATAGAAATTCAGGTACCAGTCAGCACCCATGCCGATGGAGGTGCTTGTTCCAATATCTGAAACAGGACCTGGGGGTGGTCCGATGCCTGTCGAACGGTCACCTTGTTCCAGCACTGATGCAAAGACACCATGGATACCGGTAGACACCAGCTTCCCGATTTTCCAATCCACATGCAACGTACCGGCCTGTACGTTTGCACCTTTGAAAGCATCGATGTATCCAAAACGCCGATGCTCATTTTGCCACAACACATTATAAGATTTGATATCACTGTCCATGGTGTTGTCATCACCGCTGGCACGGTAATAGGCGATATCAAAACTGAGTTTACGATCATTGGTGACATAGCCTGCACTCACTTCTGCAGCATAAGCGTTAACGGTACCCTTGAGGTCTTCATTCAGTATACCTATAGCGGTTCCTGTCTGCAGGATGATCTCAGCAGAGTATCGGAGGTTTGACACTTGTCCGAAAAAGCGTAGATCCGGCATGAGGACGGTGGTGCGAAAACCACTGTTGTATTGGTCAATGACAAAGGGCAGGTTAGCATCCAGGTTGACTGCTTTCGAAAAATTGAAGGTGTTAAACGTAGCCAGGAAGATCGGATGGTTCCATTCAAAATCTGCCGCAGCCGGAGCGGGCTGATACAGTTGCACCCACATCAGGTCACTGGTCCAACGGTTTCGTTTATAACGCAATCGTATACTCTCAAAACTTCGGCCTTTAATAAAGTCATCGTCACCTATGAGAATCTCTGTGCCGTATTTGCCCAGGCACATGCGCCCGAAGCGTAATGACAAGTGACCATTCTTATCCAGTTTTTTCATATCCACATACGCTTCATACAAGGACAGATTGGGATCCAGTGGTCCAAGGCTGCGGGTGTAGATACCATACGATTGGAGGTTGAATACCATGTCAATGTTTTTGGGCAGGGAAAATCTGCCACCAAAATCACCTCTCAGGTAAAAGTTTAACTGACCTGTATCGACAGGCATTCCGGCTTCCTTATAGTTGAAGGTGCCTTCCGGGCGAAAGAAAAAATTGACCAGCGGTGTGAACTGGACTTTACTCGTCCCCATCTTTTCCGGGTTGTTGAGGTAAGTCGTGTCAACAGGCATATATTGAAGGACACCATCTACCGGCAGGATCGTATGCGCTTTGATATCAAATGGTTCTGCTGTTGTTGGTTCAGCTTGCTGGCCTGTTATTTTTCCGGTGATCAATAGCAGGAGCAGGAGGGAAAAGAATGGGTTAGGTTTCATGTTGTT
>JANNSS010000012.1:0-17977 GCA_031402955.1 Saprospiraceae bacterium | reverse complement strand
CACAGCTGCCAGATACACCGCACCACCGATATAAAATGACCATTTCACTGAATCAGGTATTACTCCTTCCGCTGCCTGGTTGCTGATCCCAAACCAATTGGTGAACACATAAGGCAATGAGGAGGCTATGACCGCACCCGTTCCGATAAAAAAACTCTGCATCGCAAACCCCGTCGTCCTTTGCTTTGATGGAAGATTATCTCCTACAAAAGCACGGAAGGGTTCCATCGAAATATTGATAGATGCATCCATGATCCACAACATTCCTGCAGCAAACCAAAGTGTTGGCGAATTAGGCATGATCAGCAAAGACAAAGAAGCAAGGATAGCCCCCGCCAGAAAGTAAGGCCTCCTCCGTCCCAGGAAATTCCATGTCCTGTCACTGAAGTATCCGATGATCGGCTGTACGATCAATCCCGTCAGTGGAGCCGCAACCCAGAGGATCGGTATATCATCCACCTTAGCTCCCAGTGTTTCAAATATCCGGCTGACATTAGAGTTTTGCAGCGCGAAGCCAAACTGGATCCCCAGGAAGCCGAAGCTCATGTTCCAGATCTGCCAGAAGGTAAGGGTAGGTTTTTGTTTCGTCATGTTTTGAGAATCTCTGCCTAATGTAGCAAAAGGTCTTTAGCTCATGCTGATTTATTCACAGCAAAGCTGAAATCTGAGAATTCAGACGCCAGACTTCAGACGCCAGATTCTAGACTCTAGACGCTGAAAGATGCTCGAGAGAATTTTACCCGCGCGTCAGGAGACGCTGAATATATGGCATTCAAGTCTGAAGACTTGAACGAGCTTACGTTTTTATTTTTTATAGCCTTCAGCTATAAAAAATAAAATAAGGAACTGGTCGCAAATTGCGACCGGTTCCTTATCCACTCACAAAACTCCTCACTGCAAACTGCTGACTGCCAACTGCCAACTGCTGACTGCTAACTGCTAACTGCTAACTGCTCACTTCTAACTCTTCCCGACAGGCACTGCCCCCTTCACCGGCAATGTCTCCTGCAACCACTTATAAAACTCACGCTGCCATACCAACGCATTCTGTGCAGACAAAACCCAATGATTTTCTTCGGGGAGATAAAGAAGCCTGGCATTAAGACCTTTTAATTTAGCAGCCTGGAAAGCAGATAAGCCCTGCTCGATAGGCACCCGGTAATCCTTGCCACCCTGGATGATCATGATCGGTGTATTCCATTTATCAACAAGATTGATGGGGTTAAATTTTTTATAGTTCTTCTTCGCGGCTTTATTTTTCATATCCCAGTATGGGCCTCCCCAATCCCAGTCCACAAAAAATAATTCCTCCGTTGTCCCATACATGCTACGCATATCATAGATACCATCATGCGCAAGGAATGATTTAAATCTGTTTTCATGAATACCCGCCAGCATAAAAACAGAATACCCACCATAGCTGGCGCCAATGGCACCAAGTCTGTCTTTGTCAACATATGCTTCTTTGCTGACAGCATCAATAGCTGATAGATAATCATCCATTACCTGACCACCATGATCTTTGCTGATCTCTTCATTCCATTCAGTTCCATGCCCAGGCATCCCTCTTCTGTTAGGCGCCACTACGATATATCCGTTTGAAGCCATCAATTGAAAATTCCAGCGGAAAGAATAAAACTGTGTCAATGCGGATTGAGGTCCTCCCTGGCAATAAAGCAGCGTAGGATATTTTTTCGTTGGATCAAAATCAGGTGGATAGATCACCCATACCAACATGTTTTTACCATCGGTTGTCTTTACCCATTTCCGTTCGGTCTTCACCATGGAAATCTTCTTATACGCTTCATCATTTACATGCGTCAGTTGAGTCATTTTACCATCCTCCAGATTGATGGTATACAATTCAGCCGCATGGTTCATGTCGGTACGCGATACAACCAGGGTTTGTTTGGACTGACCGACGATACCCGTGACATCAAAGTCACCCGTTGTCACCTGGCGAATGGCAGGAGGCGTGGCCGTAATCGGATAGGTGACCGGGACATCAAACAACTGCACGGTGCCATTGATGGGTGCCGTAAAATAAATATGGGTACCATCAGCAGACCACCTATAACTATCCACATGTATATCATCACGATGTGCCGTGAGGTTGATATGTTGTCCTTCATTTAAAAGAATAATGTCCTGCTTGTCGGATTCATATCCGTCTCTGCGCATGCTGAGATAAGCTAATACACCACGCTTGCTGTACGTCGGATTGAGATCATAACCCAACCTGCCTTCCGTCAGATTACGTGTGGTCTTGGTGATGATATCATATTCATAGATATCCGTGTTGGTGCTGACCGCGTAGTCTTTTCCAAATTTCTTTTTAGTGACATAGAGCACCGTTGTCTCGTCAGGACCAAAGACGTAATCTTCGTCGCCACCAAATGGTTTCTGCGGACAATCGTAAGGTTCATCTCTCATCAGGTCCAGTTCGCTGGTAGCGATTCCATTGTTCATCGTCGACAGGATCACATGATCAAAGGCGCCTTCTTCCCAGGTATCCCAGTGCCGGATCATGAGGTCATCAAATACATAGGCATTGGATTTAGCGAGATCAGGATACTTATCATTTCCTTTGATCTTAAGCACCTTCATTTCCTTGTGGGCGATCATATACCTGCCATCCCGAGATAGGTTTTTATCAGGTACCGGACTTCTGGTGATTTCGGATACAAATCCGCCATCAAGCGCTATCTGGTAAATTTTGGAGCTGCTTTTATTGGTTTCCAGATCAGGTGTACTTACCGAGTAAACTACGTTCTTCGCATCCGGAGTGAGGCCGATTGGGTTGACACGTCCCAGTGACCATAATAATTCAGGAGTCATCAACTGCTGACCATATACGTTGACCAGCACCAGGGCTGATATGGATATTAAAATGAAACGCTTCATGATGGATTGATTTAGGAGTCACGAAAGTAGTGAAAAAGGCGAAGGCGAAGGCTGAGGCGAAGGCTGAGGCTGAGGCGAAGGCTGAGGCGAAGGCTGAGGCGAAGGCTGAGGCGAAGGCTGAGGCGAAGGCTGAGGCGAAGGAATTTTTCAAATGTAGATACGCGATTAATCGCGTCTCTACATTTGAAAAATTCCTTTGACCCAATCCCTGTCGTTGAAAACGACTGCACAGACTTTTACCTGGAATGAGTTTCTTTTGATCTGACGTACGCGAGCGCAGGTACAACCTACGCTCAACAATTCTTTTCCCGCGCGCTAGCGCATATGAAACCTACGCTCAACAGTTTTGTTTATCTCACGCCTCTCACGTTCTCACGCCTCTCACGTTCTCACGCCTCTCACGTTCTCACGCCTTTCACGTTCTCACGCCTCTCACTCTCTCACCTCTCACTCTCTCACACCTCTTACTCTCTCACTCTCTTACATCTTCACGATATTCCTCGTCACCACCTCCTGGCGATCCAGCATCACCTGCACCAGATATTGACCTGCAGGTAGGGTATGCAACGCAAAACTAAGGCTTGCCTTTCCGGGATAATTGGCCAGGCCATCAAACAATGTTTTTACTGGTTTACCTGTAGCATCAAACAAAGACACGGTGATATTCTTTCCTTCCGGATTTTCAATATCCAGGGTGACATAATTATCAGTCGGATTTGGATAGGTATTTACTTCTATTTTTCCACGCTCTGTCTCTTCCGTAGCCACATTCTCTTCCACTCTGGCCAGCTTGGCGATCCAGGCTTCATTGACATTACCCTGCCTGCCGTATGAACATGAAATCCAGACACTACCTGGCTGGTTGTATAGTCGTTGAATGCCTACATAGTCTCCCCATCTCTCTATCGGTCCGGTCAACATGTCGACTGGACGCGTGCCTTCTTTGATGGTCACAAAATCACTGTATTGTCCCAATCCATCCGAATACACCGCAGACCCACCAGGATTACGTGTCGACGAACAATGACTCATTACAATAATCGCATCCTGCTGCGAAGGATCACTTCCGGTCCAGGCAAGTCCGGGATAACCAAGATAGTCTGTGGGATGCGCTATGATGTGCCCATAGGCTACATCCTGAAGCTGCGGCAAGTGCAGATAACCATGGAAAACACCAGAACGACCTGAATTAAAATCCATCGTATTACTCACCCATTGAATTGTGCCATTCTGCTCAAACGCATCGAGGATCCGGGCATCATTTGTATCCATCGAATCTTTTTTTTGTGCAGCATAAGGTGGCACACCATATGGTTGGTCAAGCACACGATGAGTCATCTCAAGCGTAGCATTCGGATCATCCTGCTCACCGGTAAGGTGAAGAAGGAAGATGGTATCATTTGACAAATCAAAATTGCGGTCGGAAAGAAAATACATCGATGATGGCAGGTTTTCATCCGCATTCCTAACAGGGCAAATATTGCGGAGGAGTCTTCCATTGTAGGTGATGTCTTTCCACACTCTGCGATTGAGCGACTCTCCATTGTATCCATTGATCTTGTTGATCTGATGGATCTGGGTGCCGAAAAAACCTGTCTGCCATGAGCTATCAGCATTCACAGCATTATAAGTGAGAAAGAGTTCATTGTCTGTAATCGAGATCATCGGGTAATCCGCGAAAGTACCATCATCATTGAGGCATCCGTCCAGGTCATACAGATTCCAGGCACCACGCGGATTGTTTGTTTGACTGAAGGCAAGGGCAATCTCACTATCAGCGCACTCGCTGCCATTCATAATGACCATGATAAATCGGTCCTCCTGCGGATCGTAGATAACCCTTGGATCAAAAAATCGGTTGATGAGCCCTCCGGTAGATGCAAAGAACTCATCCAGCTTATAGGATCCAAGCCAGAAGCCAACATTGTTAGTCACTAACATATGGACATTGATGGTAGAAACCACATGTTCCTGTGGGCCGATGGCGAGGTGATTGTCAAGCGGCGTGCTGGAGATGATACTATTGCCTGAAAAACTGGCCAGGATCTCAGGTGCAGGGATGACGCTACGCGTTTGGTACGTCACATCCGGCCTAACAGGTGTTTGGCGTTGTGCTTCAAGTTTTCTCTCCCTCAGGTAGGCTCTCATCGCCGCTTTTCCTGTCGGGTGAGGTGCCTCAGCATATTTGACATTGAAGGCAAAAGGGTCATGAAACTGGCCCATGTCAACCTTAGCTTTAAGGGGATCCTGGTAGGTGGTCACTGAATATTGGGCTGTCAGATTAACCTGTGCGAATGCCATCAGGGCCACCAAAATAATGAAGCGTCTATATGTAATCATGTTCTGATTTTCTGTTATCAAATGATCGTTACTACAATGGGAATACCAACATCTCACTCTCTGCATGAGCTTTGGGAATTCTCATGTTTTCTTCTTTTAATCCTTCAATATGAAATTGAATGGCTGAAAATATATTTTTTTCAACCATGGCCTTGGTTTTGCCAGTTGCTATTACACCTGGCAGATCTGGTACGTAAGCCGAATAACCGGTCTTTGTTTTCTCGTATATGACTAAGTATTTTCTCATTTCACTTTGATTTGGGCTTGTTTTAGGATACTGTTAAACGTTCCAGGCGAGATTTCATCACTCATTTTATGTGCAGAGATGGTCACCAGCCCTTTTTTCAAGAGATGCTTGTACTGCCGATGGCTTCCTTTTTGCCGCACCAAAAACCAGCCGTCTTCTTTAATCCTTTTTAGTACATCACTCACTTTCATCCCTCCCGTTTTTTCTGGCCAAGTTTTAAGGGCACTTCCAATAACCCATATATTTCAATTTTCAATTCTTACAATGTGCTGATAATCAAAGAGACTTTTCAATCTCCATGAGATTATTAGAGGCGCCCTTAAAGATAAGGAATCCATTGATTTCAGTCTAATGACTCGGCTTTTTGACCCTGGGATTTGACAAATGGATGACATATCCTGACAACCTGATCAACGACAGGCGCATGGCTATACCGCCATCCAATAACCAGTTTCTGTAACACACTCATTACCCTTTTGACGGTTTGATAGACAGTACAATATTTGATTTCTTTAAATGCATTATAAACCGACCAATTTTTGCTTCGATCCTCATCACCAAGCGCACTCGGTGTATCATTGAATCATCAGATTCATGAGCTAAAAGAAAGAACATGAAAGAAAAAATCCATCGCAATACTCTTTTTTGTTTGCTAACGCTGTGCTACATTGATTCTTATGGTCAAAATGTCGGCATTGGCACCGTGGATCCGCAAGCGATGCTGGATATCAATGGAGATGTTGTCTTCAGGACAGGTGATATCACCATCGTAGACAGTCTGACCTTGACCCTGGAGGTGGATACCCCTAAATACAGCAGTTACCGACTATGGCTATCCGGACCATTTGACACTTGTGTTGTAGCAGGCCTGACTCCCGGTGTGGATGGCCGTATCGTCACACTCTATAATCGCAACAGTTATATTCCCTTACAACTCAACAATGAAGACGGGAATGCTATACCAGGAAGCGGTATCATGACAGGTACAAATGAAAATCTATGGCTACCCGGTGGCGGAATGATCAGCATGCAATATGATACTTCAGTGCAGCGATGGGTAGTGAAAAGCAGCAACAAAGGTCCTCCGCCTCCAGGGTGGTTAGTTGCAGGAAACACTGGCACAAATCCGGATTCCATTTTCCTCGGCACCATAGATAGTTTACCACTCCGATTGCGCCTTTTTAATCAATGGGCAGGAGAATTAAATGCAGGCACCAAAAATTATTTTATTGGAGACAGTTCAGGCATCGCCAATACAACAGGTATTAAAAATGTTGGCATAGGGTCACGAACGCTTCCACATAATACTTCAGGCAACTGGAATACAGCGGTAGGTGCCGAGGCCTTGTACGCCAATACGACCGGTAATTATAATGCAGCATTCGGTTTTTCAGCACTTGATTCCACCACCACTGGATTCGAAAATTCAGCATTTGGCACTCAGGCACTTCGGTCAAATACCATTGGATCCTATAACACCGCTACCGGGGTCAATGCTTTATTCTCGAGCGTTTCCGGAAACTGGAATACAGCAAATGGAGGCTATTCCATGTTTTATAACAATCAAGGAAGCGCCAATACAGCGGCCGGGTATAAAGCACTACACCATAATAAATCCGGTAGCTTTAATACGGCCATTGGTTTCCATGCGCTTTCCCAAAACCGAAATTCGGGATCTAATACAGCTCTTGGTGCGTATGCACTCTGGAGTCATCGGATCGCGGATGGCAATACTGCGGTGGGCACCTCTGCCCTCTATAGTGATACCAGTGGGATTTTCAATACAGCCGTAGGAAATGCAGCCTTACTTACTAATTTAAATGGAAAACAAAATACCGCAGTGGGCTCTTTAGCACTGTATTATAATAAAGGTTCACAGAACACAGCAGTAGGACACGAAGCTCTTGCTTATAATGACCTCAGTTCAAACAACGTAGCTATAGGCGATTCTGCGCTTTTTAACCATTATGGAACCCAGGGCTTCAATACAGCCATCGGCAGTAAAATAATGCCTTTAAATACGGAGGGATATTCCAATACCGCCGGTGGATATGCTGCACTCTATTCCAACACCACCGGGCATTCCAATACCGCCCTGGGGCAAGGTGCACTTTATCACCTCGTAGGCGGAAACTACAATATCAGTATCGGGTATGGCAGCGGCACGGATCCTGGTTCTCCTAATACGATCAATACCATTAGTATTGGTAATGAAGGATTTCTCAATGCTGCATCTAACCAGGCATTTATTGGAAATCTTAGCACTAATTGGATTGGTGGGCAAACAACCTGGTTTACCTATGCATCAGATGCAAGGGTTAAAAATGAGGTATCAGAAGATGTAAAGGGATTGGATTTTATAGAGCTGCTAAGACCAGTCACCTATCATCTTGATATCAGTGCTATGGCGAACATCACCGGTAACAAAGAAACCGAAGATTATCCCGGTAAATATGATGTAGAAAAAATAAAACAAAGTGGATTTATAGCCCAGGAAGTGGAACAAGCCGCAGTAGCCTCCGGATATAGTTTTAGTGGTGTTACCATTCCTGAAAAAGAACATGAGCTTTATACGGTAAGTTATGCTCAGTTTGTAGTCCCATTGGTCAAAGCAGTGCAGGAACAACAAGTGATGATCGATGAACTGAAAAAATCGAATTCCGAACTATTGCTGCGACTCCAGGCCCTGGAGCAGAAAAATGATTGAGGTGTGCAGACCTTCCTAATCCCTTCCGTCTGAGAAGAAGTTTCATCATTAATTGAATTTGAACGAACCCAGTTAAGCGGGCAGCTACAATAGCGTTTTTGAGGCAATTCCTGCTACCGTAAAAAAGCAAATGCTGGTATCCAATAACCGATCCCTGCCACACACGCATTGCCCGTAGGCAGACTAACCGTTTTGTGCAAATTTTGAGCACATCAATAGATCGTATTGATCTGGCTGACTGGCAGCCAGCTCCGATAGCCATTCCTTCATGATTAAATGTATATGCTATGAAAAAAATCATTTTCCAAATCTTCGTTTGTTGTATTGCTTCGCTACCTATTTATGCACAGCATGTAGGTATTGGGACAGAGGATCCGCAGGCCATGTTGGACATCAATGGAGATGTGGTCTTGAGGACGGCTGATATTGCTATCCTGGATAGTATTACACTGGCCCTGGATGTCAACACAGAGAAATTCAGTCGTTACCGGATCACGGACGCGGATTCTGCTTTTGGCATCGCTGGTATTACGGCCGGGATGGATGGCCGGATAGTGACCCTGGTCAATCAAACAGGATTCCCTATGATATTACATCATGCGGATACACTCGCTGATGACCTCAATCGAATTGTCACAGGAAATCAGGAAGCATTGAGCCTGGACGATATGGGTACAGTATCATTACAGTACGATACAGCAATGTTGAAATGGATGGTCAACAGCAGTAATCACGTTCCTGCAGGATCGGATGTTTGGGATACGACGGGTACAGATATATTTTTTGACAACTTTGTAGGGATCGGTACCGAGAATCCTACTGCGCCACTTTCTATCGAGACGATATTAAATGAGCCTGGATTTTCTCATATGTCGGTGTCCGGTGCAGATTCTATTAAGTTAGAAAGTTCAATCACTAATATTGGAGCTGCTATTGGTACCACCTCCGATGATATTTTTAGTTTGAATGCAGGAGGAGTTGCTAAGGTGCATATCTGGCCTGACGGCAATGTTGTCATAGGGGATGATCCCGATCCGGCAAATTTCACGGGAAATCATACCCAATCGAGAACGGATCCGATAGAGGGCAAACTAAGTATTTTAACGCCCATCAACAGTACCGGATGGATGCATATTGCCGGGCCTGATTCGATTATAGTGGACGAATCGATTGGAGGAGTGTCAGCCTCTATTGGTACAAGTACCAATCATACATTGAGACTGAAAACCAATGGACTTGGGAGGCTTCATATCTGGCCTGACGGTAAGGTGATCATTGGTAACAATGTGCAGCCTGCGATTGGCCAATTGACCGCCTATACACTCAACAATTCAAATGGCTTGACACATGTAGGTGGAGATGGTCAAATCGTATCAACGCATATTGGGGGTTCATCAGGAACGATTGGCACCTATACACCTCATCATTTTCGTATTGTGTGCAATAGTTTATCAGCCATCAGCATTGTAGCTGCAACGCGCAATGTGGGTATTGGATTGGATTTTCCAACGGAAAAATTTTCAGTGTTAACCCCAAATAGCAATTTTGGAATTTCTCATCGAAGTGAAGGAGGGATATTCCTATCTACGCACATCGGAGAGGTAAGTGCCTCTTTTGGCGCCTTTTCGAATCACAATTTCCGATTAGTCACCAATGGGCTCCCGAGACTCAATATCACCTATGACGGTAAAGTTGGGATTGGAACTATCAACCCAATCCATTTATTCGAAGTCAATGGTACCATGCGGGCTAAAGAATTAATCATCGAAACTTCCAATTGGCCTGATTATGTATTCGAAAAGGAATATAAATCACTTACCCTTGAAGAACTTGATCGATTTATTCAGCAGCATCATCACCTCCCCAATATCCCATCTGCACGTATGATGGAAGAAAATGGAATTGCAGTTGGCGACATGCAAAAATTGATGATGGAAAAAATAGAGGAACTGACCCTGTATGTCATTCAATTGCAAAAGAATATTGATGATTTAAAAAAATCGAAATACTAATCGGTGCTCACTGGGTATTTAATTCATTTTTCAAGCAAAATTAGACACTGTGAAATATATAAATACTATGATTCTTTATCTAGGCTTGTCCTTAATGGCTAATGTCTACTCGCAATACTTGACCATATCTCCTGAATTGGCGGCACAGTTGGACGGTAAAAGAAAATTTGTAGAAATTATGGCCACGATTGACTCATTTTATGTCTCCAGAGATTATCAGAATAATCCTGCTTTATTTTCTCAGTACAAGAAATGGAATCGTTGGGCTTGGTTTGCCGTCAGACACCAGGATGATCGGGGTGAGATCGATTATAAAACCAGTCAGTATTTCGATGAAGCCAAAAAAATGGAAAGCAGCAGAAGTAATAGCGAATCAAGAACCAATTCCGGTGCCTGGCAATTTGTTGGCCCATATGAAGTAAATTGGACTAATCCTATCGGAACTAAAGGTATAGGGAGGGTGGATAGACTGGCATTTCATGCTACAAATGCTAATATCATCTTTGCGGCAACCCCTGCCGGAGGGCTATGGAAAACCATTGATGGTGGAGAAAATTGGTTTTCTATTTCATCCAATATTCCTAATTGTGGAATAAGCGGCATTGTCATCAGCAGCGAAGATCCCTCCGGTAATAAGATTTTTATTCTGACCGGTGATGCAGATAGTGGGCCAGGAGGCTTAGTGAGTAGCTATGGATTTTTAAGGAGTAGCATAGGTGTTCTGGTGACCACTGATGGCGGAAATTCCTGGGCAACTGCAGGTAACTCAAATACAATATTTTCAGGAAGACGTTGTTATAAATTGCTTCAGGTCAGAAACACCCCGAATCGTTTACTGGCAGGCACAGACAATGGCACTTATATTTCAAATGATGCCGGTGTCACATGGGCGTATTCACAATTTACCGGATTTACCGTTTTTGATTTAGAGCAACACCCTACCAATGATGCTATTGTTTATGCTGCATTTCAAAGTGCCGTACGAAAATCAACCAACAATGGATTGTCATTCGACATCACACCAACTTTTTCCCCTGGCTTGAATGGCGCCACACGCGCCACCTTAGCCGTTGTGCCTGCAAATCCAGATGAAGTATATTATTTGCAATGTGGAGCGACCAACAACAGCATCTATAAATCAATAGATATAGGAGACACGTTTAATTTGATTAACAATACGGATTTGATCTCCGGCCAATATTCTTACAATTGTTCATTTGCCATCAACCCAACAAACAATAATCTAATGGCAGTAGGAGGGATAAATGTCACGAGTTCTTCAAACAATGGAACTACTTTTGGCAACATTACAATTGGCATATTAAATAACGTTCCGATTCCTCCAAATTATCTTCACAGTGACATTCATGATCTAGCCTATAACCCGATCAGCAATGTTTTATTCGCCGGTACTGATGGCGGTGTATTTACGAGTTCTGATAATGGAGTAAACTGGGCAAATAAATCAAATGGTTTGTGTGTAACGCAATATTACCACATGGATGGATTTGAAGGAGTCCATAATCTGATTATTGGTGGGGCACAGGACAATGGCACAGCCTATACCACCAATGGGGTTACCATGAACTATTGTGGTACTGGAGATGGATTTTCAGTGGATTTTGTATGCGAAGACAATAATATCTTTTACATGGTCGAAAATACGCGTGTATTTAGATTCACACGTTCAACGAGTAACAGGTTTAACATCAGTCCGGATATTCCTGCTAACCAAACTTTCTTTCCGAATATCATAGCCCATCCCACGGACACTTCTATTCTTTACGTTGGATATGCTAATTCTATATGGCGCTCAAACAATCAAGGGGAACTCTTCTCGTGGACTCAAGTAAGTAACACAGGTACTTCAAACGGGGCCACCGGACACACAGGTGGTTTTGCAGTTAGTGCTCATATGCCTGATAGGCTCTATGCAGCAAATGCGACAACGATAATGCGCTCTGATGATCAAGGCAGCAATTGGACCACCATTTCCGGCAATCCTGGATGGCCGGCTACCTTTGGAGTTATTACAGACCTTGCTTCCAGAAGCAATAATGGAGATGAGATTTGGATGTCCACTACAGGCAGTGGCGGGGGAAATAAGGTTTTTTACAGTGGTGATGCAGGTGCAAACTGGGTCAATTTTACTGGTACGTTACCTAATTTGCCCGTCTATTCTATTGTCTGCACTACGGAAGGGGATATTTATATCGGAACAGAACTTGGCGTTTATTTTATGGATATTGCCATGAATGATTGGGTGCCTTTTTACAATGGATTGCCGCTTGTCCCTGTTACTGATTTATTTGTAAATGAAGCTGTTGGTGTGATCCTCGCTTCCACCTTTGGTCGTGGTATCTGGCAAGGGGATTTATATAGCGATTGTGGGCCGTATTTATTTCTGACAGGCAATACCGAGGGGCAACATTTTTATCAATCCAATGGATTCATTGAAACAACCCAAGTTCTAACCGGATCAATTGGAAATGTGCTCAGACTCAGATCACCACAGAAAATTGTCTTTAAGAATGGATTTCGGTCCTATAACAATGCGAGGGTTCATGCGATAATTGGGAATTGTGGACAAGGGATTTTTGATTTTACCGGATCTACCGAAAGAGGGGTATCAAAAAGTGAATACCTGCATACTGCCTTACTGAAAGTTACCGATGATTAAATGGTATGCTGAATTCAATCAGTCACGTTTCGCCCTTTACGAGTAACTTTAATCTATGCGCCTCGACATCCTTGTTATTCTTCTTTGTCTGTCCTCTCCTGGATCCGCACAGCTTAATGGCAAGTATATCTTTAGGCATTTAGATCAGTCAGATGGACTGCTTCATACAGCTGTTAGAGGAATAGGGCAGGACGCGCATGGGTATATATGGATTCTTACCTGGAATGGCCTCCAACGGTATGACGGATCGAGGTTTGTCAATTATCCCGAGATCATTAATAATTCTTCATTCGGTGTATTTCATGACAGCGAATTGTTTGTTGATACACTTCAGCAGCAAGTCTGGGTCACAAAGGGAAATATCAGTGAAAAATTGGATATTGCTACTAACCGATTGACGACACTTGATATTGAAAAAGTATTGAAGGACGATACACTGCACAAGACCATTGTAGGGACAGATGAAGATCAAAATCAATATTTGTTGGGGACCTGGGGTGTGATCCGGTATGAGCAGCAAACACAGAATAAATCTAATTCTTTATTTAGCATTAACCCCGGACAACCTAACCGGAATTCATATGTCATCCAGGATCCTGCCTCAGGAGATTTCTGGTTTCATAATTTCTCCTATTTTATGATAGCGGACAGCAAAACGGGGATGATCCAATCATCCTCCAGATTGCATCATCAGCATCCTCTTTTACAACAACTCTGGGACCGGTACGGCCAGACCAATAAGATCCGGTATATCATGCTGGACAGTTATAACAATATCTGGATTTCAACATGGACCCATCTTTTACATCGTTATAACCTGCAAACAAAGCAATTGCATACCTATTCTCTAAAGAACATTTTGAACATGCAAAACGGACATGAAGACAGGGACAATACCTTGCTGGTCAATGCGATGTATGAAGACCGTCAAAAAAATCTGTGGTTTGCTACAGACTATGCAGGTCTCTTGCTCTATCAAAGAGAAAAGGATGATTTTGATTTCATCACATCTGATGACAAAATAAACAGTGGCCTAAAATATAACTTCACTATCTATTCGATTTTCCAGGATCGTGATGACAACCTATGGTTAGGAACAGACAGGGGCATTAGTATTTTTAATCCCTACCGTAATCACTTTCAAACGATTCGCCATATGGATGGCAATGACGCATCACTTCCCAAATTCGATATTAATGATGTCATCGAGACGAGCCAGGGAGAAATATTAGTAGCTACCTGGGGTGGGGGTATTACCATCTTTGATCAGCAATGGAATTTTCTTAGAAATGTTCATTTTCCAGGTCCTGCTGTGCTCGACCTCGTATGGAGCTTCGTTCGTTTGGACGATGGGACGATATGGGCCGGAACGCAACAAGGGTATATTCATCAGTATGATCCGATTAACCGAACGTTTAGCACTGTTCACCCCAAGGAGATAAACAATTCTACGATTTCCACCATGATAAAAGATCGTAATGGCAATATTCTGATCGGATTGTTTAATGGAAAGATAGCCTATTGGAATAAGGATCAAAACAAGTTCTATCCATACAATGATGCCGGATCAAAGCAAATCAAATCCAATAAGGGTATAATTTCTATGTATGTGGATAAGAATGACCGTTATTGGACTACAACAGCCAGCGGGCTATTGCAATATGATATTCTAAATCGTGAGTTTACACATATATATCCTTCTGAAAGTTTAGGTTTAGGAGTTGAAGTGACTTTTCAGGGAATAGCGGAACTTAATGATTCTACTCTTTTGCTCACTGGTATATATGGTGGGTTATATTCTTTTGCCATCAATCGCAAAATATTTTCCCGACCGACTATTGATGATTTTAATTCCACTACATCCACTTTTGCCATTCGAAAGGATCATGCTGCCCATTTTTGGATTACGACCAATTTCAGTATAGTTAGATTTGATAGTGCGCTTACACAACAAACTATATTTTCAATAGATCATTCGTTGATGAATGCAGCTTTTGGGAGCAGTAGATTTTTGGAGCTGGAAAATGGGCGATGGGTGATCACCACTACGGCTGAACTCATTTGTTTTGATCCGGAACAAATTGGAAGGGACTATAATGATCAACCAAAAGTTGAAATATGCGGCTTTAGTGTTTTCAATGACGTTATGTATATTGATTCTTTTTTGTTGGCTGACAAACCCGTCATTCTCTCCCATGATAAAAATTTTATTTCTATTGAGTTCTCGGCTCTCACCTTTACAGATTTGCGGCAACCCAACTATTATTACCGCTTGAAAAATGTAAACAAAGACTGGATACATACCACCACTAAACAATTTGCAGATTACACTGACCTCCATCCGGGCGAATATCTTTTTGAAGTTAAAGCAGATTACGGTGATGGACCTTCGCCGGTCACCTCTTTCGCTATTGTGATCACCCCACCCTGGTGGGGCACCTGGTGGTTTCGTATCATGTGTATTCTGGCTTTGGGGACAGTGATGTATTTGGTATTGAGAAACAGAATTTATACCATTCGCAAAGAGGCCGCGCTTAAACACCGTATCGCTGAAACGGAGATGATGGCCCTACGCTCCCAGATGAACCCACATTTTATTTTCAATTGCATCAACAGCATAGATGCGATGATCCAGAGCAATGACAAATACAAGGCTACCGTATATCTCAATAAATTCGCTAAACTGATCCGTAACGTTCTCGATAGCTCAAAGCAGAACAAAATTCCTTTGTCAAAAGACATGGAAACACTACAATTGTATATTGATCTTGAATTGTTCAGGCACCAGGATAAATTCACAGCTACAGTCATCGCGGAGGAGGAATTGTTACAGAATGATTATAAAGTGCCTCCCTTGATCGTACAACCTTATGTAGAGAATGCTATACTACATGGATTGCGGCACCGAACGGACCACCAGGGAAAATTAAGCGTGACCGTCACCAGGAAGGAAGAACAAATAGTGTATGTCATCGAAGATAACGGCGTTGGACGGAAAGCAATAAACGGGGATTCAAAGAAGCAGAGCAGCGGGTATGGCATGCAAATAAGCAGTGACCGGGTTAGGCTCTTTAATGATGAGGAAATAGCTTCAGTGCATATCACAGATCTGGAAGCCAATGGGCAACCTGCTGGAACGCGGGTTGAAGTTCAATTAAAAATACAATGATGCTGGACGCAATCGTTATCGATGATGAACTGAATGGACGAATAGCCTTGAAACAAAAACTTCAGGACTACTGCCCAGCTGTAAGGGTGGTGGCTGAAGCGGAAAACGGCCGGGAAGGCATGGAAATGATTCGTCAGCATCAGCCACAGCTTGTCTTCCTGGATATTGAGATGCCGGAGATGGATGGTTTTGCCATGCTGGCAAATATTACAGATAAGAAATTTCACCTGGTGTTTACAACCGCCTATGATCAATATGCCATCAAGGCCATTAAATATTCCGCATTTGATTACCTTTTAAAACCCATTGATATCGATGAACTCATCGCTACTATCCAACGGCTGGCTGGCGAGCCGGTGCCTGATATCACCGGGAAAAAACTGGAAACACTTGAACAAAACCTACTCACTAAACCCTTTTTAAATAAACTAGCAGTTCCAACCACGGAGGGCTTATTATTTTTTGACATCAGCCATATCCTTCGCCTGGAAGCACAAAGCAATTACACCATGATCAACTTTGATGATCAGACAAAGCTAATGGCTAGCCGCACATTAAAAGACTTTGAAGACATTCTGCCTACGGATACGTTTTTCAGAATTCATAATTCACATATCATCAACCTGAATTTTATTAAAAAATATATCCGTGGTGATGGCGGTCAGGTGGAAATGAAAAATGGAGATAATATTTTAGTTTCCCGGCGCAAAAAAGATGAATTTCTGAAATTAATCGGCAGATGATAATAAGTGAAAAATGAAAAGTGAAAAGTGAAAAGTAAAAAAAGGGGAGAGAGACTCAGATATTCTACGCCGCTAATCCCGCCGTCCGCACGGACCAGGATCTTCGCTGCGCTCGAACTGGGGACTGAAGACTGCCGACTGTCAACTGCAAACTACTCACTTAACCCTCTTATGTGAATTCCAGTTTAGATTCTGCATTGGAAATTCGATGGGTATCCATGTGGTTGCGGGAGCAAATAGTTCGACTACGCTCACCACGACGCTCCTGCAACAGCCGTCGCCCGCTCATTCACTTTATTCCTACTTAAGACCGAGTCAAAAGGTATTAAGTTTTTTTATTGCCTTCTCAGCCTTAGCCTTAGCCTTTTTTAGTGGGGTTAAAACCCCACTTTACAAAATCGGTCGTGCCTACGGCACTTGGATCGATGATTTGTAATCATCGATCATTTTAAAATTATTTGATAGTTATGCTTTTTAGCCTCTTGCGCCTCTTAAGCCTTTTCAGCCTTCGTCTCAGCCACAGCAGTAGTCTTTTTTCACTTTTCACTCTTCACTCTTCACTTTTCACTTGGTTGCTGAGCTGTCGCACAAGGATGAGAGAAAGCAGGTCGAAGCATCACTTAACCCTTTTCCCCGGCATCACCTGTCCCCCCTGATGCAAGGTCATATTGATAACGCCTTCCGCATCACTGGCAAATACAACCTTTGCTTCCACTGCCTTTAAATAGAACTCCGTTGTTGATTTAGGGAAAATTTCAAACTGACCTTGTCCCGTTGCTTGTGCAAATAACCTGCTGCCATCACGGGTGACCGTAATCGTAAATCCAGGTGCCAATTCATACACACCTGTATACGACTGCAACAAAGCCTCATCAACTACTATTTCCTCCTGGCTGACCTCAACACCCATTTTAGCCAACATGTCTACTGCATTCAAATTAGCAGGATTGAGCTCCAGCGATTTTTGGTAATTCACTATTGCCTCTGCCTGTTGTCCGTTTTTCATCAAGGCTTCTCCATAGCTGTCGTACACGTTTGAAGAATTCGGAAATTCCATCATATTGATACTAAAGACAGCCAATGCAGCTTCCAGTTTATTTTCACCCAGATAGGCGTATCCCAATGTATTGATCGCATCCTCATCCAGATAATAAGTATCCGCACTTTCCGCTTTC
>JANNSS010000011.1:0-7382 GCA_031402955.1 Saprospiraceae bacterium | reverse complement strand
CGTCAGTCCTGTGTTCGAAGGATCAGTGCTTTCATCGCATTCAATGGTGATATTCGCTGCACAGGTGGTGATGGTTGGAGGTGTTGTATCCTCAACCGTGATAACCTGGGTACAATTCGTTCCGTTTCCGCAGGCATCCGTCGCGGTCCAGGTCCTCGTGATCGTATATTCTTGTGGACATGCACCGGCTAAGGTGGCATCACTATAAGTGACGACTGGTGCCGGATCACAATTATCCGTTGCACTGGTCAGTCCTGTATTTGAAGGATCGGTGCTTTCATCACATTCTATGGTGATGTTGGCAGCACAGGTCGTGATCGTTGGAGGTACGCTGTCGTCAACTGTGATGACTTGGGTACAATTCGTTCCATTTCCGCAGGCATCCGTCGCGGTCCAGGTCCTCGTGATCGTATATTCTTGTGGACATGCGCCGGCTAAGGTGGCATCACTATAAGTGACCACTGGTGCCGGATCACAATTGTCCGTTGCACTGCTCAATCCTGTATTGGATGGATCGGTGCTCTCGTCGCATTCAATAGTGATGTTGGCTGCGCAGGTTGTAATGGTTGGAGGTGTACTGTCATCAACCGTGATGACCTGAGTACAATTCGTTCCGTTACCACACGCATCTGTGGCGGTCCAGGTCCTCGTAATGGTATATTCTTGTGGACACGCGCCGGCGACTGTGGCATCATTATACGTAACCACCGGTGCAGGATCACAATTGTCCGTCGCTGTGGCAAGTCCTGTATTTAATGGGTCTGTACTTTCATCACACTCTATCGTTAAACTAGGAGGGCATAGCGTGATGGTTGGTACTGTTGTGTCTTCAACGACTATGGTTTGTGAACAGGTGCTGCTGTTGCCGCAAGCATCAGTGGCTGTCCAGGTTCTGTTAATTGAGTATTCCTGTGGACATGTGCCGGCTACTGTGGCATCACTATAGGTGACGACTGGTGCGGGATCACAATTGTCAGTTGCACTGGTCAGTCCTGTATTGGAAGGATCGGTGCTTTCGTCACATTCTATGGTGATGTTGGCTGCACAAGTCGTAATAGTAGGAGGCGTGCTATCATCAATAGTGATGACCTGCGTACAATTCGTTCCGTTACCACATGCATCTGTGGCGGTCCAGGTCCTCGTGATCGTATATTCTTGTGGACATGCGCCGGCTAAGGTGGCGTCACTATAGGTCACGACTGGTGCCGGATCGCAATTATCGGTTGCACTGGTCAGTCCTGTATTTGCAGGATCGGTGCTTTCGTCGCATTCTATGGTGATGTTGGCAGCACAGGTCGTGATCGTTGGAGGTACGCTGTCGTCAACGATGATCGTCTGTATACAAGCTGTGCTGTTTCCACAATTGTCTGTCGCAGTCCAGGTCCGTGTGATGGAATACTCCTGAGCACAAGTCATGGAGGAAGCTGTTACATCATTGTACGTTACCACCACTGCGGTGTCGCAATTGTCGGTTGCCACTGCAAAGCCCGTGCTGTCAGGCAGGGTTGAATCTGTACACTCTATGGTGAGATTGGCAGGACAAGTGATAGAAGGAATGGTTGTATCCTCGAGTAAAATGGTCTGAACACAGTTGGAAGAATTGCCGCACTGATCTGTTGCTGTGTGTTTACGGACAACTAATTGAGTACATACCGGGTCAGTCTGTTCAATACATGCAAAGAATTCCACGACGGTAGAAGCTCCTTCACCAAGGATGCAGTCGATTGAATTTTGCTCAAAAGCAAAAACATCTCCTGCTGTCACACTGACACTTGCTGTTCCAAACTGCATGTCAAGGCCGTTGTCATCTGTTAACTGAATGAAATTGCCATTGAGGTTATAGCCGAAAGGATCATATAGCGGGCCGTTGAC
The DNA here is from genome assembly GCA_031402955.1 of Saprospiraceae bacterium. Classification (GTDB taxonomy): domain Bacteria; phylum Bacteroidota; class Bacteroidia; order Chitinophagales; family Saprospiraceae; genus Opimibacter. The sequence continues at coordinate 5,510 of JANNSS010000011.1, read as the reverse complement.
ATCGTTTGACGTATACTCCCAGTCAAAAACTAACTGCCCCGTACTCGGTATAACAATTTGAAATAAAACGGAGGCACCCATCGGACATGGAATATTTCCATCAGGACTTTCCAACATCACCATGGAGTCTCCCATGGGAACAACACTACCTCCAAAAAGGGTGATAGGTGTCCAGTTATTTATATCGTAGACATCGTTAAACCCAAGAATTGGATTATCACAACTGATATCCGCAAACGAAAAAGTAATGCTGTCCGTTGGACTGCAATTATCAGTTGCTAAAGGATTATCATTTGGCAGCGGATCTGAACATTCTATGGTCAGATCTGCGGGACATGTAATCACAGGAGGTGTCGAGTCAACGAGTTGAATTTCTTGGCGACAAAAGATGGTTGTATTTCCGCATGAATCCGTTCCAAACCAAATCCGGTCAATGGTATATTGTTGCGGACATGGTCCCAATTTAGGAATATCGATATACGTAACTTCGGGTGTTGGGTCACAGGCATCGGAGGCTGTTGCCATACCCGTGTTGGAAGGATCCGTACTTTCATCACACTCGATAGTAATAAACGGAGGACATATCAGAATTGGGGCTGTGGTGTCAATAACAGTGATCACCTGTACGCAGGTATCTGCTTCACTGCAATCATTCACCGCGATCCAGGTACGATTTATTGTATAGGTTTGATTACATTGTGTAGGAACATTCTCATCCGTAAAATCAATAGTAAAGTTGGTTAAACAGGGAACGGTGGCTGTTGCTGACCCGGTATTAGACGTATCTGTTGACGCAGCACAATCAATAGTGATATCTGCAGGGCAAACAATAGTTGGTGCACATAACAAGGAGATACATTCATTTTCAACAGGTGCACCGTAGGGTGGTGCTGTTCCATCCCCAGTGTACATCCAGTTAAACTGAACCACACTTTCTATCGAAGGACCAGACATAGCTGGAGGAGCCTCCACCACTGTGATCACCACACCATCATCGCCTGCCAGATAACCACCGTTAGCTGGATTCAATTCCAAATCCCACACGATCGGAGGACAAAAATTACTGCTATCTGCTATAGGTCCTTCTACACTAAAACAGATCTGGAAAATCTTAGTCCAACCTGTTGTATCAATATAAATGGGAGGCTGACTATTATCAATCAACTGAATCGCACCATTGACCCAATCAGCAATGCCGGGAGCTGGAAATCCAAAGAAGGAAGTTCCAAAGCCGGGAGGGCTGGTAAGGACGGTAGGCGGATCAGGAGCAACTGGTCCATATCCCCCCTGAAAATCAGTGAAACTGTCCAGTTCCATGATGACGTCATTATAGAAAAATCGGACGTTCATACCGAAGAGTTCGACACTGTCCTGATCTGTTTGAAATTCAACATCAAGACAATATTGTCCGACCGCACACTCGTAAGTCGGATTTGCTAGACGGACGGCAACATTCGGGTTCTGCGCTATCATAAGGTTGGTAAAACCCAATGCAATGATACATGCAATGGTCACTACCTTGTTTGGCGTGTAGGTGAGGTTGTTCATTTGATTTAATTTCTTGTTCATGTGGGATAATAAAGGGTATTGGTTTTCACCCATCGGCCACCGGATATCAGCCGGTATACGATGGATTCAATGGGGTTGATGATAAATGTTCATGCATATAAAAACAATAACAACTATTCGCTTTTTCACTTTTACATCATGCCTTGTTGCACATTAAAGTTTCTTCTAAAACTTTATCGCCATCACAAGCATTTCAAATCCAAACGACACGATCACTTGCCAGTCATGATGGTGTTTAATACCGAATCAGACATACACAAATGACAAAATTCCCTGCCTCCTGTACATCTGGAAGAAAGGAAAATAATCACCTCTTACAGTTAAGAGGAGGAGAGCTGGCAAAAATAGACAATTTCCTCCTGAATATGAGCACTTTGAGGGTGTAAAATCATTCTCAAATACCTTCGTTTTCCAGGCTTTCAGAATGGTTTTTCCTTCATATGAAGAAAATTTATCTTCAAATTTACCCTGAAAACCAGACCGCTGTGCTAATATTTTCCCAAAAAAGGAATTTGAAAGGTTGGTAAAATGTATTGATAAAATCCATTCTAACGCACTTTGTGGACGGACACTTCTAAAAAAGGATAAAAAACTCCAAAAAAGGACGATTGTCCTCATTGGCAGCATAAAATCCTTCATAAAAAAGTAAAGTCCAACCATATTCTTTTCAATTTACGAGTACTCCAATTTAAAAACACAAATACTCAATATGTAAATGTTTAATTTTCAGCTATTTATAAAATAACTTACGATTTGTCATCCGAATTGGTTGAAAGGCAAAATCTATTCCACATTTCCTGGAAGCACGACCTGATTCATAACTTTTACAATGGGGGATTTTGGTCCAATACTAATACCCGGACATCTTCTATATCCGGAAATCGGGATATGAGAGCGAACGCGGCCAAAAGAGGAACCTCAGGAAAAATTATTATTCCGCTTATTGGACCACCATCCTGGTCAATAGCCTTTCTCCATTCGTAGTCACACAGACGAGGTAGACACCGGCTGGCAGCATACTGATATCCAATTCCATGCCCGGTTGGATGAAATCCAGTTTTTTAACAACCTGGCCAGTTGCATCTAATAATTGAACCATACTAACCTGTTCATCCGGCTGCGACCAGTTAATATAAACCGAACCCATATTTGAAGGGTTGGGGTAAACAGATAGTTTGAGTTGATTAGAGTGATTGAGATTGGTGATACTCACTAAGTGGGAATAATGGAATTTACCGTCCTGATCCAATTGAAGTAACCGGTAATAATAGGTAACCTGATCAGGGAGAGGGTCTAAAAAGCTGTATTCCTCTGTATCAAAGCCTAAGCCCTTTGCTTCGAGGTAACCTATATTCTTCCATGATGTCTTATCTGCACTCCTTTGAATCTGAAACCCTGCCACATTGAATTCCTGATATGTTTTCCATTGCAGTAGGTTTCCTTCATTTAAGGACTGGCCGGTAAAAGAAAGAAGGGTCAATGGAAGGGCGCAGTTGATATTACTGCAGACAGAATCTACAGGCTCTCCGAAAGGGGCCGAGCCATTTCCGATATACTGCCAGTTGAACTGGACTACATTTTCATCTGCGGATAAGGATTCATTATTCGGATCGGGGTCCACGATCGTGATCACGACACCGTCGTCCCCGGCAAGGAATCCCCCATTTAAAGGATTCTGTTCAAGGTCCCAGACTACGGATGGGCAAAAGGTATCGAGATTGGCATTCGGATCATCCACCAGGAAACAAATCTGAAATATCTTAGACCACTCACTGGTGTCGAGGATAATGGGTGGAGGCCCCAGATTGACTAATTGAATGGCACCATTGACAAATTCGGCAGCACCTTCAAAATTAAACAAGGCAGGACCGGCCGGTTCGCTGGTAGAAATAATGGGAGGGTCAGGTACGACAGCGCCATATCCGCCCTGAAAATCCGTGAAATCGACAAATTCCAGCACATCATCATCATAGAAAAAGCGGACATTCATGCCAAACAACTCCTGTTCGGTGGTATCTGACCTGAACTCAACATCCAGACAATATTCCTGGGTCACACAGTCATTTTGCGGATTGGCAAAACGAACAGTGATGACAGGGGTCTGGGCTTCCAGGGCAATGTGGAACAACGACAATCCTGAAAGGAGTGTCCAAAGCGAAATATTCCAGATTGCAATTTTCAAGCACATAAGTAGCTGATCTAAACGAGCATTTGCTATGGCCGGATACACCGATTGAATAGCTTACCGGATTCACATCAAAAACCCGGCATAGTATAATATCACCTGTTTTCGTATACCAACAGTTGGTGACATTGGCTTTTTATTCGTCTTGAGTTGACTGTTTCCAGCGAGTCCGGATTATGCCCTGACTAAGGACATTGTAAATGTTTCAGAGGTAAAACTCCCAGTTTGAAGCTTATAGTATATGACGCTTGTCTCTGTCATCCAGGCTTTCTGTTTTAATACCACCTGGTTTCTGCCGCTCAAAAAATCACCTTCAATCACTTCCTTTACATCACCATCGACATCAAAGAAATAGATCGTGCCATGCTGAGCGGAAGGAAGGATAAAATCAATACGGGTAGTTTCGTAAAAAGGGTTTGGTTGATTTTGAAAGAGGGTGTAACCTTTAGGCTCTGTCTTTTCCTGTCCATCTGTATAAACGACGTCGCCGATCGAAATACAATCACCGGAAACGATATGACCGTGTGGTAAAGTGCCCGGTGTACCATATGCCCAATTAAATTGAACAGCCGATGTTGTTGTGGGACCAGAAACATAACGGGTAGCGCGGTTAGTTTCAGCAACTGTGATGACCAGGCCTGCGCTTCCGGGAAGGAATCCACCGGCACCGGCAGCAGCTTCGATGTCCCAGATAACGCTCGGACAGAAAGTAGCTTTATTTAAGACAGTCAATGGCACCTTAAAGCTAATCCTGAAGGCCTTGACCCAGGTATTAGTTGGAATTTGTAAAGGAAAGCGCTCATCCTTCAACTGAACTGCTCCATTGATATAGGCTGCTCCATGACTGAACCCAAATAGCTGAGTCCCGCTTTGGCTATTTCCAACAGCAGGCTTTGGCTGAGCACCCAGAAGTCCATATCCCTGGTGAAACTGATCAACTTGCTTAAATTGCATCAAGGAGGCATCGTAAAAGAAACGAAGGTTCATGCCAAAGAGCATCTCCGGAGAATCCTTTGAATTCAATTCGACATCCAGATAGTAGGTACGCGACACGCGGTCGTAAGACGGATTCGAAAATCGGGCTTCAATTCTGGGTAATGATTGTCCAAACAAGGACATAGTAGTAAAGCAAAGGACTAAAAACACTAATCCTTTGAAGGTGTTTGGGTTTAAGGTTGATTTCATGATTTACTATTTCTTTAGTGGGTATAAAGTATTCAAAACTGAGGCTATCCTGCTGGCGAGGGCCTTATCTAAAGGCCCTCACACAGGGATAGTTTTATTAATTTCTAGGCACGCTGGTGAAATTACCATTGTTACGTTCCCAGGTCAATCGGTCATTAAAGTTGGTGTCACCGTTCAGGTTATAATCCCCAAAACGATATTCTCCAATATCTCCGTTTTCTCCTTCCCAGAAGGTACGGTCATCAAAGTTAATATCTGTATCTGATTGTCCGGACGTTGTCTGGTCACCATTTCCGGCAAACATGGCAAAAACACCAGGTTGAATTTCCTTCTGAGCAAATGCGCCAAATCCAAACGGATCATCCAGATAACTCTGCTGGAGCCTGAAGTCGTAGGTAATAGTGCTATTGTTCAGATCTACAGGCAGTTCCTCGTGAGACATAACGATCAGGTGGTTTCTGTGCTCTATGACGACGTAGTAGGTCGCATAGACGTCAATATCACAGCAATCGAACTCTTCTACAAACTCGATATGTCCGTCATTGTGCAATAAAGCAGCAGCAATACAAAC
>JANNSS010000010.1:0-2839 GCA_031402955.1 Saprospiraceae bacterium | reverse complement strand
TCATACCCTTCGAGATGCAGGAAACGGAAGGAACGGAAACAAGCTGTTTCCATGACGTCCGGGATGTGTTCCTCTCTCATCCATGTCACCCATACATCACGGACGTTGGGAGATATTTTTACGGTCACATTATAGATCAGTGCTGACATAAGACTGGAACAAAGATACAGGAGGTAGCGAATATCCGTTGATTATCTGCCATGTCCTGCTTCGAGCAGGATAGTGTGAGGTGCGCCATAGGTCTTGGCTATGTTATCGGCAACAAAGGTAGTCTCTGTATCACCATAGGCAATGAGCCGCTGGTTGATAAGAATCACCTGATCAAAATAGGCCTTGACGGAGGAAAGATCGTGATGCACCACGAGGAGTGTTTTTCCTTCATGAGACAGTTTGCGCAGCACACGAATGATGTGTTCTTCGGTGGTGATATCGACGCCTACAAAAGGTTCATCTAGCATGAGGATATCCGCTTCCTGACACAGCGCTCTGGCGAGAAACACACGTTGCTGTTGCCCGCCGGAAAGTGCTCCAATCTGGCGATCTGCCAGGTCTAGAATGGAAAGTTCTTCCATGGCTTCCTTCGCTTTCTGATGATCTTGGGCATCCATCTTTTGCCAGATTGTTTTTGCAGGAAAGCGGCCCATCAATACGATGTCCTTGACCGTCGCCGGAAATGTCCAGTCTACTTCATCACGCTGTGGGACATAGGCTATTCTCTTTCGGTTTTCACGGATGTCTTCACCATATACTTTTATCGTGCCTGAATTATTATCAATCAAACCAAGGATCGATTTAAAAAGAGTGGATTTGCCTGCGCCATTCGGACCGAGTACGCCGATAAGTTTTCCCTCTTCCAGACGGAGATACACATTACTGAGTACTCTCTTTTTATCATAGGATACGGAGAGCCCTTCGATGACGATCGGATGGGTCATACGGTAAATATTTTCTTTCTCCACAAAAAGATCCCGATGGCTATCAGCATCACAGCAAAAGCAATAATTCTATAGATACTTGAAGATCCTGTGGACTCTTTATCTCCTGTTATCTTCAGGGCTGAAGTCAGTCCATTGACGATCACATCCGTATTGTAACGGACCATCTTGAGATACGTACTGGCAGGACTGTCTTTATCTCCGAGTGAATCACTGTATAGTTTGCCTCCAACCGAAATGTCATTGTCTGCGGCCACCTGTTTGAGCAGTTTCGGGTTGATGGTGCTTTCAATAAATACGACCGGAATTTTATGCGTCTGGATGACTTCATTGAGTCGCATCAGATCAGACGTCCTGACATCAGCGTCTGTCGAAGTACCCAGCACAGATTCGAGCCTAAGTCCATATCGACGGCCGTAGTAATGAAACGAATCATGGCTGGTGATCAGGATTCTTTTGTTGGTATCAATTCGCGCAATATTCTCTTTGATATACCGATCTAATTCTTCAAGTTGAATGTTGTATGCTTCAAACTGGGCAATGATCTGTTCATGATGCTCCGGCAGGAGGCTTAATAATGCAGCTTTAATATTATGGGCATAGATCATACCATTGACTGGTTCCATCCATGCATGTGGATCAGTTGCATTCTGATGCATCTCACTGGTGATCGGGATGATCCCTTCCGTGATGGTGACTACCGGTGCTTTCGAACCGCTGTTATTGATCAGGTCGGTGATCCAGCCTTCAAAGGTGAGTCCGTTTTGCAGGATGAGGTCTGCTTTGACCAGGACCCTTACATCTCCGGGAGTTGGTTCGTAGATATGCGGGTCACCACCGATGGGTACGATACTGACTGATTCGATCAGATCGCCTCCGATGGCTGAAGCCATGTCTGCAAAGATGGAGGCTGAAGAGACGACAAGTGGCTTTTCCTGAGCATGCAGATTCAAGGAAAAAGCAAAGAGGAGAAGGCTAAGGCTGAGGCGAAGCAGCGGGTTGAGAGTGTGGCACATTTGCGCGAAAGCCTTGCGTATGGCTAATGTGCCAAACTTGCCGGGCCGCTCTGTGGCTATAGAATGAGTTGAGGTATAGAGATTGATTGATTTCATATGTTAAGTGGTTTTTATCATGATATTTCGGGCCACCTTGCCCGAAAGGTTCAATTCATGTCCATCGACATGCAGGCTTAAGGTGTTATCGTAATCGTCATTGGTGATGACCTTGATGGACTTCCCTACGGTGAGTCCCTTTTCATTCAAATGTTTCAGAAAGGATGTTTCATCTTCTCTTACCCCGATGACGATACCTTCCTGGCCGGGCTTCAGTTCGCTGAGCGGCACCTGGGCCCGGAGGGTATATTTTCCCTGGGCATTAGGGATCGGATCACCATGTGGGTCAAACTTTGGATGCCCCAGAAACTGATCCAGCCGTTCAATCAACCGGTCAGACTGAATGTGTTCGAGTTCTTCAGCGATCTCATGGACCTCATCCCAGGTCATCCCCAGTGTCTTGACGAGGAAGACTTCCCAAAGCCGGTGTTTTCGCACCAGGGTGGTAGCAATACGCTGGCCATCCTCTGTGAGGGATGCCCCCTTGTACCGCTGATAAGTTATTAACTCTTTGTCAGACAGCTTTTTAAGCATGTCCGTGACAGAAGCCGCCGAGGTAGCCAGTTGAGCAGCAATAGCATTGGTGCTCACCGTCCCGTCCGGAGTTCCCGACAGTTTCAGTATCGCTTTGAGGTAATTTTCTTCTGCATAGGATAGTCCCATGCTGCAAAGAAAGGGAATTATTAGATAATGTGAAAATATTTTTTAGATTACTCTAAATTGAGCTATCAGCTTTCAGTTATCAGCTATCAGATTCATATCATTTGCTTTTTTCAAAAAGCAAATGATATG
>JANNSS010000009.1:0-2035 GCA_031402955.1 Saprospiraceae bacterium | reverse complement strand
CGGCAGGGGGCCGGGTGGATCAGGTATCCTTATGAGGAATCTTGGTGACAACAAACAATCGCTGGATACTATACTTACCTCCTCCGTGAGCGGCAATCATAAAGAGGCCACCCGCGATAGCAATATTCTTCATAAGGATACCTGATCCACCCGGCCCCCTGCCGTTGTTGGTGTCCTCACCAACAACCATGATAGTTTACACCAGATCATCATCCTTCCAGGGCCTGCTGAGTTTACGATACTCCGACAAATCCTCCATTTCCCTATCCTTGCGATTGAGCAGGTCTTCGCTATAATCTTCGAGTTGATCCTGTTGAGTTTCAAGAGGATTGCCTGGGGCACGTCCGGAATGGCTTCTGCCGGTAAACCTTCTCATTTGTCTTTCCTCCCACGCCTTGTCAAGACGTTGTAACCTGATGATATCGAAGACCTGCGTCACGACAAAAATGCCATAGAAGAAAACCGGATATTTTGACCAGGAAATCCCACCGCTGAGGAAAAAATCCAATGCCAGCAATAAAACACTTGTACCAGCCCAGCCAGTCAGCTCCTTGTAGAATTTCTTAATCTTCTTGACACGTTTCTGCGCTTCTTCGTATTCAGGGTCTGCATTTTCTGCAGGAGAGACTTCTGAGGGTAGTGTATTATTCATTTCAAATTTGGTTGATTCTTGTGAAACTTTATGTGATCAGGCCGCTGTTTTGGGTTGTTCAGGCTGTCAACATAATGGTACTCTGTATAATTTCTTTTTTTATTTTTTTTCTACCAATATCGGACATTGGGACGATCAACTGACTTAATTGCCAGTTGATTTTTTGGAAACAATGCTTCCGATAACACTCCCAAGCCATCCGGATAACAGACCAGTAATGAAACCAATCAACGTCGTTACAACGATCATCATGACTGGACTTAATCCACCAAGAAGCATTCCTGTCTTTTCAATGATATCAGCTTTGTCATGACGACTCATCCAAAGAGCCATACCAAGGTAAACCAAGCCGAGGGAAATACTTCCTGCAAGGATGGATTGCTTCACCGTCAAACCCATCAAGGCACATAGCAAAAGGATGAACACGGCCGGTGCCCACCATGGCCCGTATATGCCTGCAAGTAGTGAGCCTGCAAGGCAAAGAATGATGGCTATAGTTGTTTTGTTTTTCATTGCGGTGTGATGTTGATTTGTCTGGCAGGCGTCCATGAAGCAGGATCTTTTTGGATCGCTACTTCATAATATTTTCCATCGAAGTAGTGTTCCAGCATATCTCTGTAGTGAGGACTTGCCGGATTGCCGGATTGTCCTCCGGGATAATTCACCCATGCCTTCGGTGGAGAGGAAAGTTCTACGATCATTCGCCACGAAGGACCATGTGTCTTACTCATGGCATTGATGATATGTCGCCCCCCTGAAGTGGAAATAAAGTCAGCACCGAAATGCGGAAACCTTGCAAGGTGAGGAATAGTAGTCTGTTTATAGTTGCCCCAGTTTTTTCCCTGATCGCCCTCCAGATTACGATATGCATTCACCATGTTTGCAAATGAAATACAAACGATGTCCTGCAAGGTTTCCTTTTTATCTGTAGTGATAAGCTGATCAAAGTACTTGGATTGAGGCTGATCTCTTGCGATTTCAACTATGCGCCACTCTTCTGGCAGCATCACTCCCAGGTTGTCCAATTCATCCCATGTTAATTCTTCAAACTCTTTATACCAAAGATCAAAGAATACAGGTGATAAGCTATCGCGATGGTATTCATAATTCCATCTGTTTAACACGGATGCAATAGCAAGCCCATCTCCTGAATTGCAACCGGAACTATCAAGCGCTTGTAATAAGACAGGAAGTAATTCAGCAGCATGAAGGTTGTAATTATTTTGCTGCAAGGCCTGCATATCAAGTGGAGTAAGGCCATCAGTTGTATCAAGCACCATGTTGACCATCCTGCCCCTGTAATCTTCAAATATCCGCTTACCAAGCAATGGATATGGATACAAAGGGTCTGCAGGAGCCTGATTGGCAGAACTCACATACCCC
>JANNSS010000008.1:0-28550 GCA_031402955.1 Saprospiraceae bacterium | reverse complement strand
CCAATCATCAGGAATTCATCCGGTCGGCAATCCAGGTGACGGAGAAGTTTCAGATAATCTGACTCTTTCTTATCACTCATGATCTCGATATGATGAAAGTAATGTTCCAGTTCGGATTTTTTTAGTTTCCGTTCCTGATCCAGTAAGTCGCCTTTAGTGGCTACGACTAATCTGTATTTTCCCTTCAGTGCACGGAGGGTTTCTTCTACACCATCCAGTAGTTCAATAGGCTTGTTGAGCATCTCCTGTCCATATTGGATGGCCTTAAGGAGTATCTCTGGATTTGCTGTATTATTTGTCACTTTCAGCACCGTCTCAATCATCGACAGCATAAAGGCCTTAATACCATACCCGTATAACGGAAGGTTTTGCATCTCCACGGCATACAACTCTTTTGACACTGCATGTGCAGGAAGGTAGTCTTCCAGCAGCCTGCAAAACTTCTGTTCTACTTCCTGGAAGTAAGGCTCATTCACCCAAAGGGTGTCGTCAGCGTCGAAGGCGATTACGGTGATGTTTTTCATGCCAGTCAAAAATAACGCAAATCATACATAGAGCATAGAGCATAGGGCATAGAGCAGATCGCGGCGAAGCGAAAACTTCGACTCAATACAAGGATGCCGCCCTTAATATTGCTCTTTTGGCATGATAAAGAGAAGTGCAAAAATTAAAGCCAGGTTTTTAATGATGTACTGACCAACCAATGTAAGGGAATACACAGGTTCACTAAAGGTAGCTTCAGGGAGAAGGAAAAGCGGCGTAAAGGTGAACAACAAATGGAGCATCGTGATGTAGATGATCCATCTTTTAGGCATATTCAGCAACATGAATATGCCGATCGTTACTTCCCAGATGGCAAGCATGGTGTAGGAAATATTGGATGGAATCAACCCAAGGGTCAGTTTGTCCAGTGTAGCTTTAGCCAATGCCTCTGCCGGACTCAGGCCCGGGAAAAATTTTAAGGCGCCAAACCAAAAGTACATGATCCCAAAACCAATGCAGAGCAACCTGCTCCGGTGCTTTATAAGTTGATCCATCATGTATTCGTTGTTGTTTATCTCGATCTTGTGTTAAGCTTCCAGCTGCCAGCTTCCAGAGTATTTTACGTTACTCACACGATTCGCATTTCAAGACTCATTTTTCATCCTTCGACCCGGCTCAGCACATCGCTGCTAACTGCCCACTGCTAACTGCCCACTGCCCACTGCTAACTGCTCACTGCTCACTGCTCACTCTTCACTCTTCACTCTTCACTTTTCACTTTTCACTTTTCATTCGCATCCCATATCCATCCTGGACTGTAGATCATTGTTTGGAAAACAATTGCCTGACATCGTCGCTTCTGGTTTGTAGCGCAACATATTCGGATCGTATAAACCATTTTCCAGAAACTCGGTAAGGTCATCCATTTCATCCTGCGTCATGTGGAGTGGCCTGAAGAGTGGGGAGATCTGGGTGATAGGAATATCCCTGTTTTCTGGAATTCCGTCATTAAAATATTCCACCACATCTTTGATGCTTGTCTTGCTGGCACCATGAAAGTAAAATCCGAAATCCTTAAGGTTATAGAGTTGTGGAACTTTAAACTGATTCATATCTGCTTCCTGGCCAGTAAATCCTCCGCGTCCCAGATTCCTCTTGTCATGGCTATCTGTCCTGAATACACTGTACCCAGTCTGGAAATGGTTTTTAACACCCAATGAGAAAAATAAATGAGGTACACTGTTGAGTGATGGACTGTTATGGCAACTGACACAACCTGCTTTACCAAAGAAAAGGATAGCACCTCTTTTTTGCTGTTCGGTCATTGCTGTGGTATTTCCTTTAAGCCAATTTTGGAAAGGAGCTTCATTCGTGAGAATGGTCCTGAAATAGGCAGCTATCGCAAAGGCTGCTGTTTGTCTGGTATATCGCTCATTTTCCGGAATGTCAGGAAAAGCTTCGTCAAACATCTGTGTATATCCGAGTGAATCTGTGATCTGCTTGTTGATCACCTGACGATGGACGATGAGCGCCCTTTCATTGTTCGCCTCCAGACCCATCAGGCCTTTGTAATTTATTTCCACGAGGGTGTCCTGACTCCAAACAGATTCTGTACCAGTATTGACGCCGAAAGAACCAAAAGTACCTGCCCAAAGCGCATTAGTGATATAGGTTGTATTGATGACGGCAAGAGGACGTGCACCTTGTGCATCTACTTCACTTCCGGCATAGTATGGGTTTTTCTTTCTTTTCTCGCCACTTATTCCAAATCCAACAGCTCCATCAGCGATGCCTTGAAAACGGCCTGCTGTGAAACTTCTCTCAGGAATGTGGCAACTGCTGCAGGAGTAAGCTTCTTTTGAAATTGGATATTTTGGTTCCAACCCGATGCCGGTTTCAAAAAACAATAATTTTCCCAAAGCGACTTTTTCCGGGGTTACCGGATTTTTTATGTCTTGATTTGGAAGAGAGGCATAATCAGTGCTGGATGGCATGATATAACCCTGGTAGGATCCTGTTTTTGAATTTAGATTCAAGGAATTGGTCAGATCAAGATCAAGATCAGTTACATATTCATGCGTACAGCCAATGTATAATACTGCTGCGCTTAGCATAAGCACGATCAACATGGAATTTTTCTGACGAAACTGATTTCGCCCAGACAGGGAATTATTCATGGTTTTACAATTACCTTTTTCAAATCCCAACTTGCTCAAATACAAGAGGGTGTGAGTCAAATGACCTGGTCACCCAAAGTCGGGGTCAAATATAATACCAGAAAGGAATAAAATAAGAGGAAAACATCTTTTTATCCTTTTTTTTGGGGCAAAGTTTTAAATATTAATTTTATACAATGTGTATGATGCATAATTACAAAGTATTAAACATAGGGATTAAGAAAATTTCTTAAAGAAAAATTAAACGGCAGTTAAAACTGTGGTGGTTTAATATTTGAAAGTTAGACTTGGAAAGGTTGTGATGGAATAATCACCAACCGGACTTGGCATGGCAAGACGACCGATTGATATGTTCATGAACGAAAAGGTACTGTTCAGATACCTAACCAACGTTCATACTCTTCCTTCTGGACCGGACCTGCGGGAACAGGTTTCGGCGTCTTTCGACCCCGGAAGAGGTTTAAGATTCGATTAAATAAGCGCATCATGGGATATAATTATAAGCATAACGATCCTGAAACTGATTATGTTGACGTAGCCAACATATTTTTCAATTTCGTTACCCTACAAATATAATGATTTATTTTAATATATAACTATTTTATTTTCCGCCACCGATATTTGGATCAATGGAGAGTGCTATGGCCCGTAATTCATTGGCTCTGGCCATATTTCCAGCCATTTGGTAGGCATTGGCTGCATTCCACATGATAGCAGCGGATTGGGGGAACCGCTGCATGGCTTTTTCAGCAATAGCAATATTCTTATCATGGGCACCTGTGGAGCGGTAAACAGACATCAGGTTAGCATAGGTAGCGAGCGTTCCTGGCTCTAGCGCAAGGGCCTTTTCGAGGATGGCTCCAGCTTCCTGTTGCCTGCCAAAATGAGAATACTCCATTCCGAGATTGACCAATGCAGGGACGTGGTTTGGATTTGCTTTCACAGCCTTTTCAAAATAGGCCAGGGCTTCATTATTTTTGTTTTGCGCCCTGAGTTCAAGGCCCATCATATTGTTAAACCGTGGACTATTTGGGGAAGTTTGAAGTGTGGCGATGGCCAGGGTGTAATTATTTTTCCAGTCACCTGATCTCGTCAAGGTTCGCCATGTAAAAAGAAGAATAAAAAGGCTAAGCAGTATGAGACCTGGTATCCTGCCGGATTTGAGGTCAAACAATTTTGTAAGCATCACTGACATCAACAGAATCAAACCGACAGAAGGGATATACAGAATCCGTTCAGCCTTGAGAAATCCGGCAGCAAAAACAAAATTGGAAACAGGAAGTAGCATCAGAAAGAAAAACAAGATTCCCCAGGAGGCCACTGGTATTTTTCGTCTCAGATAGTATGCAAGGCTAACTATGCCCATTAGAGCCAATAATGAAATTATTACTTTGATGTTATCAAAACCCACAATAGGTACCTCATCAATCCAGTAATCAGCAGATAACGGGAATGGCCAGAGATGCAAGCCAAGGTATTCGGCAGAAGTCCGCATGGACGTGGCCATGCGTTCGGCTGATCCAACGTTTGCCCATAACTCATGCGAGGCAGTGGGTCCCGTAATCGAACTTCGTACTGTCCACAATCCCAGTGAAAGGATCGCCACACTACCAAAAGCTATCCACTTTTTACGCTCATTCCATGAAAACGTTTTGGTGGTGAAATAATAATAGGTTTCCTGTAATGCCAGAATCGCTATCATCAGGAATCCGTGTTCCTTCGACGTAATAGCCGCAAACGTAGAAACGAGTAGGAGTACCAACCATTTTATTTTTCCTTTTTGCCGCCAGTGATGATAACATACCATCGATGTTAGTATAAATAAGGCAGCTAATATCTCCGCCCTCCCAACGATACCAGCAACAGCCTCCGTGTGAATAGGGTGGATGGCAAACAGTACACCTGAAATGATCACCAGCCTGAAATCCACAAATAGGAGTGATGCCATTTTCATCAGCATCAGGCAGACAAGAGCATGGAGGAGGATGTTAACAATATGAAAGGCTGCCGGTGTTTCGCCGGTAAGGGCATATTGAAAATTATAAGTGGTCAGGGTTAGTGGCCTGTACAACCCGGTATCCGTGGCATCGACCTTGCCAGCCCAGTAATGAGATGTCCAGATGGCTGGTATCTGATCAAGTGATTTGACGAAAGTGTTGTCCTCCACAATGAGCACATCATCAAGTGTAAAATCCGCATTGAAGGATGGAATATATATCAGGATTGCGATCAAGGGAATCAGCCACCATGTATGTTTAAACCATGCAGGTACCGCGACAATTGGTTTCTTTTTCTTAGCCATAATAAATAGGTGGCTACGAAAGTAGGAATAAACCGGAAAAGGCTATAGGGGCGGAAGAGGCCGAAAAGGCTAAAGAGGCAGAAAGGCTGAAAAGGCTGAAAGCAAGGAGCAAGGAGCAAAGAGCATAGGGGCTGTCAGGAGACAGATTTTCATTAGAATAAATCAGCCGCTAAACTTGAACTGCGGCTCTGCACGAGAAATATATTTGTAGGATTCAAAAACTTAGAATACTTAAGAGGCTGAAGAGGTTGAAGGGGCTAAAGAGGCTAAAGAGGTCGAAGAGGCTCTCACAAAATAACTGCTAACTGCTAGCTTCTCACTGCTAACTCCTAACTCCTGCTTCCTATCTCCTATTCCCTAATTAGCATCAATCACTTTTCCAGATCCGGTTATCGAAGAGCTGATAACAGGATGTCCTTTATAAAAAACATCACCGCTGCCTGAAATTGAAATGTCAAGATCATTGTCTACAGTCACTTCAGCACTACCACTTCCGGAAATCGTAATATCAGAAAAATCTGAATTCAGATTAAATGTCCTGACCCATCCGCTGCCTGTAATTCTAATGTCCACATTGTCTGCAAATCCTTCCAGATAGAAGTCCCCTGACCCTGATAAAAATACATCCAGGTTATCCAGGTCCAGGTACATATCGATTTCTCCTGAACCAAAGAGACCCAAATCCATATTGCCGTTTTGCCGAAACTCACTTTCGCCATAAATATCACTACTGCCATAGGAATCAAGCTGACGGAATTCAGGAACATAGATGGTGATCACCTGATGCTGATCAATAGAACCATGTTCTTCGATAATCAGCAAATTATCCGCGATGCGCAACTCTGTATCATAGACATCTCTTTCCTCACCTTCAACAACGACCTGGAAGTAATTGGCCTGTACGATACGGATGTCGGAGGAGGTGGAGAGTTCTATTTTTTCAAAGGGGATCGTATCGTATGTGACCACGATCTGGTCTGCAGAATATTCATCTTCGCAGGATACTAATCCAAGAGTGATGAAGGAAAGTAGGAACAGGTAGGTAGTTTTCATCCTAATGTTTGTTTGGTAAGGTTTCAGGCTCAAAATTAAGGCTCGTACCGCAAGTTAGGTTCTTGCGATAGTGTTAATGCGGGCAGGGTTGGCGTTAAACTGTGTTAATACCTCTATTGTCATTACCTTCGCGCGCCTAAAGGCACAAAAGATGGGAAGAATATTCGAAGTACGTAAGTCAAGTATGTTTGCCCGGTATGACCGAATGGCTAAGCAATTTACGCGGATCGGAAAGGAAATAGCGATAGCGGTGAAAGCCAGCGGCCCTGAGCCTGATAATAATTCGTCTTTGCGCCGAGCCATGCAGAATGCCAAGAGCGTCAACATGCCCAAAGACAAGGTAGAAGCTGCAATCAAGCGGGCGATGGGCAAGGACATGGCCAATTATGAGGAAGTGATGTATGAAGGTTACGGTCCTCACGGGGTAGCTGTGATCGTTGAAGCAGCTACAGATAATAGTGTACGAACGGTGGCCAATGTTCGTTCGGCTTTTAATAAGGGTAGTGGTGCATTGAGTACTAGTGGCAGTGTGAGTTTTCAATTCAATAAAATGGGGGTGTTCAATCTTACACCGGAAAACCTGGATGCTGAGGTCCTTGAACTCGATTTGATAGACCACGGGCTCCAGGAGATGGGGGATGGTGTGACAGAAGATGGGAAAGAAGTCCTGGTTGTAAGATGTGCCTTTGCTGATTTTGGGAAAATGCAGAAAGCGCTAGAGGACATGGATATAAAAGTGCTGACTTCACAATTTGAATGGATACCATCTACCACGGTCGAATTGCCTGAAGACCAGGCCGAGGAAGTGCTTAAGTTAGTCGCGCGTCTTGAGGCTGATGAAGATGTTCAACATGTGTTCCATAACCTGGCTTAGGAAAGAAAAGATAGTTGTCAGCGGTGGTAGGAAACGGTTTAAAGAGTGCTTCTTGACCGAAATTTAAATTTAGTTAAAACACCCCTGGGGACATTGATAACCAAATAGTTACGATAGAGTGGCACACCTAGGTGTGCCACACTATCGTAACTATTTGATTTTAAAGGCCGTAGAAGCTGTTTTAACTAAATTTCAAATTTTATTAAAATCAAGGGTAGGCCACTCTCTTAAAGAGAAAAATAAGCTCTAAAATCTATCCAAACTTATGCCTTAAAGTGGAAAGAAGTTAAAAAAAGGTTCACCTTATTGGGGTGAACCTTTTTTTTGCGGACCGGACGGGACTCGAACCCGTCCCGGCTGAGCCGGAACCGTGACAGGTTAAAAAAGAAAAAGGTTCACCTTATTAGGGTGAACCTTTTTCTTGCGGACCGGACGGGACTCGAACCCGCGACCTCCGCCGTGACAGGGCGGCATTCTAACCAACTGAACTACCGATCCGGCTAGTCTCTAAAAAGTGAGTGCAAAGCTAAAAAAACTTTCAATTGCCCATCATTTTTTTCTGGATCAGAAACTATCCTTCATTTCAGGTGGCGGGTTTCTATCTTGTGGAACATTTTGATACCATGAAATTTCTTCTCTTCCTTCTCTGTATCACCACATTAGCTTGTGCCCCATCTAAAAAAGTTATGCTGCAATCGGACCAGAATATGTATCAATATGCGGTTGAACTAGCCCACAGATTCATCATTACGGATGGTCATGTTGACCTCCCATATCGATTACAGGTTAAAAATTTCAGGCTGGACAGGGAATATCTCGGCATCCCTGTTTCAACTTCCGATGGGGATTTTGACTACGAACGGGCCAAACAAGGTGGTCTGGACGCACCCTTTATGTCCATTTTTATTCCGTCTTCGTACCAAAATGATCTCCCATCAGCCAAAGCACTCGCTGACACCCTTATTTATATGATCGATGGCATCATTGCAGCCCATCCTGATAAATTTGCGAGAGGAGATTCTCCGGCAATGATTCAAGCTAATTTTGAAAAAGGACTGATTTCTCTTCCGATGGGCATGGAAAACGGAGCGCCACTGATTTCGTTGACCGATATCAAGCACTATTACCAAAAGGGTATCAGGTATGTCACCCTGACCCATGGAAAGGATAATCATATCTGCGATAGTTCGTATGATACCACCAGGACCTGGGGAGGTCTCAGCCCATATGGATTTAACGTCATCGCTGAGATGAACAAAATAGGAATGATCATAGACGTCTCTCATATTTCAGACAAAACATTTTACCAGGTTATGGAGCATTCCCGGGCACCGGTACTTGCCACGCATTCTTCCTGCAGGTCTTTTACCCCCGGATGGGAGAGAAATATGAGTGATGAGATGATTATCGAATTAGGTAAGCATGGAGGTGTCATTCAGATCAATTTTGGCTCTGATTTTTTAGATGCTGAAGTCACGAAGGGAAGGACTGCAAACCGAAACGAGCTGAACGCAAGATTGGAAGCTGTAGGCCTCAAGGCAGACGATCCCCTGGCCAAACCAATTATTGAAGATTTTAAGAAAGAGCATCCAGAACTTTATGCTGATGTCAAACGTGTGGCTGATCATATAGATCATGTAAAGTCTCTCGCCGGAATTGATCACGTTGGTATAGGTTCTGATTTTGATGGAGTTGGTGATAGCTTGCCTACCGGTCTCAAGGATGTCAGCATGTATCCAAACCTCATTTATGAATTATTGAAAAGGGATTACAGTGAAGAGGATATTGAAAAAATATGTTTTAAGAATGTCTGGCGAGTTTGGAACCAGGTCAATGAGATAGCTGCCGCAGAATGAAGTTGCCAACCTCTGAACCTGCATCTAGCGTTAATGATTTTAAAGGTTGGGCTACTTTTGTCATCCTTGCTTTCGTCTGGGGTGGATCGTTTATTCTGATTAAGAAAGGCCTTATTCATTTCACAGCGCTTGAAGTAGGTGCTTTAAGAATCGCTATCAGTGCTATTGCCTTTTTACCTATTTTCCTTCTCTCCAAAGTCAGCTTTCCAAAAGGAAAAGTTTTGTTGGTAACATTGGTGGTGCTCACCGGAAATGGGATACCGGCCGTACTTTTTGCTTTAGCAGAAACACGATTGGGTAGCGCAGTGACGGGTGTATTAAACAGTCTCACCCCAATCTTTGCGCTATTGATGGGCGTTTTCTTTTTTGGGACAAAACTTAAGCGACATCATATTATTGGACTTGTATTGGGTTGTGTGGGCATAGCGGTCTTAATGATTGGTGAAGGGGACTGGTATATCAGTTCGTACGTTTTTTTTGTGGTGCTGGGCACCATGTGTTATGGATTAAGCGCCAACCTGGTGAAACGGTTTTGCCAGGACATTCATCCGATTGCCCTGACCACGGTAGGTTTTTCTTCTCTGGGTGTCATTTCATTAATTATCCTGTGGATAACCGGCGCTTATGATAAGATGGCATACGCACAAACCTGGAAGGAATCACTCGGTCCTTTGTTTGTATTGGCACTGGTATGCACTGTATTTTCTAATATTCTCTTTTATTGGTTGATACAACGTACAACGGCCATTTTTGGATCTGCTATTGCCTATGCTATACCCTGTATGGCGCTGGTCTGGGGTAGTCTGGATGGGGAGATTATATCCTGGTTCCAACTAGCCGGTTTTGGTTTTATTATTGCTGCCGTTTATTCGCTCCGGCGTCATTAGATTCATCCTCACACGCTTCATTCTTATGCTACAACAACATCCTGGTTTATACTTTGCCCCGAGCGGAAAACATCGCTACGGGATGTTCTGCACAGAAGATATACTTGCTGAAAGTGTGATCGAAATTTGTCCTATCCTGATCATTCCTGGTGAACAAGCACGCGAAATTGTACGCGGATATATATTGTATGAATATTATTTTGAATGGAAAAAGGATAGCATCGCATTGGCGCTTGGGTATGGTTCGCTGTACAATCATGCTGCGACGCCAAATGCGTTTTTTGAAGCGGATTATAAAAACCAGTACATCATCTTTAAAGCACTAAATAATATTTCATCAGGCACAGAGATCCTGGTCGATTATCATGCGGGTAATCCGGATGAACAAGTATGGTTTGAAATAAAATAGTGGACGTGATGCCGGCACTCAACTTTTAGTATTCTTGTATTTCTGGTGCAGCGTACTGAAATCCACTGCAAAGAGGATTCTCTTTTTCCAGTATGAACTGGCTAAAACATTTTCTTCATACACTCCGCGTTGATTGGTGCTGTGGATTACCCACAACTCATCCGGTTTGTTTTTTTCAACAATACCTACATGATGAATACTGCCACGATCACCAAAAAAGACAAGGTCGCCAGGGTTTGCTTTTTTCCATGGGATATGAGGTGCAGCTGCAGCCATGGAAGTTGATGAACGGGGTAATTCGATATTTTGCTTTTTGGCGACGAAGTATACCAGACCGGAGCAGTCAAATCCCTGTTTTGGATCTATGCTACCATATTTGTAACGGGTGCCCACGTATTTTTTAGCTGTTTCAAGGACGGATAATTTCAGCGCTATTTCCTTCCCTGACGCTGAGTTTGAAAAAGCCTTTTTCGTTTCAAGCGCATACTCCTGTCTCTTTTGATTGTCATAAAGGGCAAGTTTGACATTGGAGCAAGCCACTATCATTAAAAAGCTAAATAAAGTACATATATATTTGATTATCTGCATTTCTATATATTAGAAAAAATATTAATACAACAAGTATACCACCTTACAGGGTAAAGGGGTCTCTGTCCTGAAGAAAGCGGAATTGATCTCTGTATGCAATTAGCTTTTGCTTGTCAAGAGCCAGCAAGCCAATGCTCTCTTTTTCCCCAAGTGAAAGTATTTCCTGGCCATTCATATCAAATACACTGCTGTGTCCATTGTATTGGAGTCCATTCCCATCTGTGCCGATGCGGTTGACAGCAGCTACGTAGGATTGGTTTTCGATAGCACGTGCTTTTAGCAGGGCATCCCAGTGATGGATTCTGGCACTCGGCCAGTTGGCGACAACCATCATCAGGTCATAGGAATCTGTATTTCGGCACCAGGCCGGGAAACGAAGATCATAACAAATGATTGGCATAATTTTCCACCCATTGATTTCGATGAAGGTTTTCGTGCTGCCTGCAGTATAATGCTGGTCTTCCCCTCCATGGGAAAACAGATGTTTTTTATCATACTGAACAATCCGGCCATCTGGGAACGCACAATACCACCTGTTGAAATACAAGATGCCATCCGAAACTGAAATGCTACCTGTGATGGCTGTATTTCTTTCCTTCGCCTGGGTAGTCATCCATTGAAGCGCGGTGCCGGTTGTAGGCTCCGCCACCTTTTCAGGTTGCATTGTAAACCCGGTGGACCACATCTCGGGGAGTATAACGAGGTCAAGATCAGAAGATTGTCCCAGCAGTTTTTCAATGCGCCGAACGTTTTCGCCAGGGTTTTCCCAGGCGATGTCAAATTGGACCAATCCGATGTTTAAAAGAGATGCTGACATACCTCAAAAGTAAAAAAGCATCCCGAAGGATGCTTTTTATCTGTATATAACGGTGATGGCCTTTCCTTGGGCACCAACCGGAAAATGTTATTATTTCTTAGCGCCTTTGGCAGGAGCTGCTGCTTTAGCCGGTGCCGCAGCCTTCGCAGGAGCTGCTGCTTTAGCTGGTGCTGCTGCTTTAGCCGGAGTTGCTGCAGCATCTTCCGTAGTTGCTCCACGAAGTGCCCTTGGGATTTCGATCGTGGCAACAGGTATATTTTCGTTGTTGAGGATTTCAACACCCTCAGCAAGCAATAAGTCTTTGATTCGCTGTGATTGACCAAGGCCCATAGAGGTAGTGTCAAGGACAATCTTATCAATGAGGTTTTCCGGCATAGTCTTGATTTTCACCTTCCTCATCTTCTTGATCAGTTTGCCACCAGCTTTTAGACCGTGTGCAACACCTTCAAAACTAATAGGTACTTCGATCTTAATCGGGTGATTTTCAATCAGGCGAAGAAAATCGATGTGCATAATGCTATCTGTTACCGGATGGTATTGAACAGATTTAAGGATGCACTTATGAACCAGACCATCCACGTTGATCTCGACCACTTTAAATTCAGGAGAATAAACAAGCGTCCTCAGATCCAGGGGAGCCAGGGTAAAATGTTGTAACTCATTACCACCATACAATACACATGGGATGAGATTGCTTTTGCGAACCGCCTTTGTAGCCACTTTTCCAAGTCCTTTCCTGGTTGAAGCGTTCAATGTCATTACTTCCATAACCTAAATATTTGAGCCCCTGTTTCCATTAGGGCACGCAAAGGTATGATTTTCAGATAAAAAATCAGGTGTAAAGCGTAAAATTATTCCGAGACGGAAAAACCGGGTATTGCGTAATGGAAAGAGAACATATTAGTTATGAAATAAAATGGAAAGGATAAATCATGAATAAATAGTAATTGTTATGTATAAATATCTTATAAATAGATATTTGTATAAAAAAATGAGGTTATGTGGGCGATTCTGGTGCGATTAATTTCAAAGCAAGTAGATTCAAATAAATTCTTGTCATTTTGGCATCATCGTAGAATGTGATACCAAATTAGTCGCTTGTTCAAGGCAACGGCAGTAATCAATCAGGTATGTAATAAGCTCTGTAAAGGTTTGGAGATCAATGGAATAAATGATATGCGGGTATGATTCTTTGTATTGGATCATGTCGGCTTTCCTAAAATATTCCAGATGTTGTGAAACAGTGGATTTTGCCAAGGGGTAGCGACCTAACAACTTTTCTACGGGGGTAGGACCGTTTAGAGCAAGATATCTCAATATATCCACCCGGGCAGGATGGGAAATCAATTGGGCCATTGCACTTGTCATTTGATCTGCCGGATCAAACAAATGAGATTTATTGAAAGCCATCGGTGAAGAAGGTTTGTTTTCAACTGAGTTATGATTTAAAATTAGGGGATTTTGTTAAGCGATGGGGGATTTTTTTTCGGAACTTGAAACAGCCCCGATGTCGCGTATTTCGGCGAAATATATTTCGTAGATATACGAATCGGTTATCCTTGAGGTTGATGCGGCGATGTTTCTGTCAAAGACTCCAACCGAAAAGCAAGGAGCATAAGGGATTTAATTGGGAGAATAACAACTATTAGGATTCCCAGGTTTCAGGATCGCATGAACTGGTATTTCGGCGAAATATATTTCGTAAATATACGAATGGATCTCCCGTCGAAAGCCCATCCGATTTAACCTGCCCATTCCACTCTCTCGCTCCTAATCCCCTAAAAATAAGGCAGATATCGACCGGTGTTCATGCGTATTCCGGATCGCATGCGCAAAGAGTTTAGCAGATGACAATACTTTGATCTTTGGTGATGTCCTCCTCAAAGGCAATGTATCCGTGACAATAAGTTCCGTCAATTGAGATGCTTCAATGTTCTCATATGCCTTACCGGAGAGCACCGGATGTGTACAAATAGCCCTTACACTCTTCGCCCCTTTCTGCACGAGCGCATCAGCCGCTTTGCACAAGGTGCCCGCCGTGTCCGCAAGATCATCTACCAGGATGACATCTTTACCCTGAACATCCCCGATGACCGTCATGCCGGCTACTTCATTCGCCCTGCGACGATATTTATCACAAATGACCAGTTCACACTGGAAGTGATTGGCATAATTTCTGGCTCTTTTGACCCCGCCAACATCAGGGGAAGCAAAAATCACGGATTCACGGTCCAATCCTTCAAGATAGGGGACGAATATAGCGTTGCTTTTCAGGTGATCCAGGGGTATATCAAAGAATCCCTGTATCTGATCAGCATGCAGATCCATCGTCATGATACGGTTTGCCCCAGCTGCTTCGATGAGATTCGCGATCAACTTGGCTGAAATCGGAACCCTGGGCTTGTCTTTCCGGTCTTGCCGGGCATAACCGAAATAAGGAATTACCGCAGTGATGTAATCCGCAGAAGCCCGCCTGGCCGTATCAATGAGCAATAATAATTCCAGGAGATTATCAGCCGGAGCGGCAGTAGACTGGATGAAAAAGACATAGGACCCTCGTACAGACTCTTCTATGACCGGTTGCATCTCACCATCACTGAAACGCATGCAATCCCATTTTCCAAGGGAATAACCATAATAATCTGCTATCTTCTCTGCCAGGTAACTGGAGTACTTTCCACTGAATAATTTTACGTCCACGATGGTTGGTTATGTTGTAGGGCCAAAATTAGTTTAATTTTTACCATATGATTCTATCCACTTTCTTAACTTTCAAGATAGGCGGCCAGATGCATTTGGTCTAAAAGGAAGAATCTTTCCTTCAAAATACATGTTATCTTGCCAACAACTGAAAATGTAAGTGCCAGTGACTAACGGCTTATCTATAAATCAATGGTGGGATGCGCTATCCTCTCCGCATCAGGTGTTTTGGTTTATAGCCATCATTTTCAGTGTTCTGTTTTTTATCCAGTTTATTCTGCTGGTGATTGGTTTTGATTCAGACAGTGATACTGGTTTTGACCATGCTGGTGATGCGGGGTCGATAGAGCATGAATTTTCTGCCCTGTCTGCAAGGAGTATCATTGCCTTTTTTACTTTTTTTGGTTGGACCGGCGTCCTGGCGATGGGTAATCAACTCAGTGTCTGGATCGCAGTAGCGCTGGCTACCGGAGTAGGAATGACCGCTATGTTTATTGTAGCCTACCTGATGTATAAATTCTCTCAACTGGAACAATCCGGCACCTTAAATTTTTACCACGCGCTGGATCAGCATGGTGAAGTTTATCTCCCCATTCCTGCTCATCAGGTTGGTAGGGGCAAAATTCATCTTAAGATTGATGGAACCGTCCGCGAAATGGATGCCATCACTGATGGTGAGTTGCTGAAAACCGGGGCCCAGGTAAAGGTCATTGAGATCATGGAAGATAACACCTTAAAAGTTGAATCTCTTCCTGTTGAATTGGAAGAGGAAGCAAGTACGTTCAACTAGGATCCACATCATTTGTATACAAACAAGAATTTAATAATAACATTCATACTTACTAACCTCAACTAAAAACACCATCTCACATGGATTTGTCAAGTTCCCTTGTCGTTATTGTTGCCGGCCTCATTGGGTTGGTATTCATTATGCTCTTATGGTTTGTTTCCAGGTACAAACGATGCCCATCTGATAAAATATTGGTCATCTATGGTAAAACGGGTACGGGTCAATCTTCTAAGTGTCTCGCTGGAGGAGCAGCATTTATATGGCCTGTCATCCAGGATTATCAGTACATGGACCTTACACCGATCAGTATTGATGTTGATCTGAGAGGAGCCCTTTCAAGGCAAAATATCAGGGTGAGTGTGCCCTCACGCTTTACGGTAGCGGTGAGTAATGAGCCGGGCATTATGGAAGTAGCATCCGAGCGTCTCCTGGGTAAAACTACAGATGAGATCAGGGAGACCGCAAAGGATATCATCTTCGGTCAACTCAGGTTAGTAGTGGCTACAATGGATATTGAAGAAATCAATTCTGACCGGGATAAATTTCTGACCAACGTCAGTTCAAACGTAGGCAGCGAATTGAAAAAAATCGGTCTGACACTGATCAATGTGAACGTCACGGACATCCAGGATGAAAGCGGTTATATTGAAGCACTGGGTAAAGAAGCAGCAGCGAAGGCGATCAATGATGCAAAGCAAAGCGTAGCTGAAAAAAATAGGGACGGAAGTATTGGTGAAGCAAATGCTAATAAGGAAAAAAGGGTTTCCGTCAGCGCCGCAGATGCCATTGCAAAAGTCGGTGAGGCCACTGCTGAAGCAAATGCAATCGATGGAGAAAATGCGGCCAAAGTGCGGATGGCCATTTCCAATGCAGAACGAAGACTAAAAGAAGCAGAAGCGTTGCGTAAAGCAACAGCCGCGGAGAAAATTCAAGCTGCTAATTCGCTTGAGGAAGCCTATCTCGCGGAGAAGAATGCTGAGCTTGCCCGCGCAGACAGGGAAAGAGCATCGCGCGAAGCAGATGTCATCGTCCAGGCAGAAATCACCAAGCGCAGAATAGAGATTGATGCCGAAGCAGAAGCTGAGCGGACACGATTAGTTGCCAGAGGCCTTGCAGATGCTGTATTCATGCAAAAAGAAGCTGAAGCCAAAGGTCTCTATGAAGTGCTCCAGAAGCAGGCTGATGGTTTTGATGAAATTGTCAAAGCGGTGGGGGGTAGTCCAAGAGATGCTGTGTTGATGCTCATCGCCGACAAACTCCCCGAACTGGTCAAGACGCAGGTAGATGCCATCAAGAATATCAAGATCGATAAGGTCACCGTTTGGGAAGGTGGCAACCAGGAAGGCTCGGGTAACAATACGTCCAAGTTTATCTCCAGCATGTACAAGTCCGTTCCCCCACTGAATGAACTATTCAATATGGCCGGCATGGAACTCCCGACATATCTGGGCAAGGTAAAACCCGAAGAAGCTCAAGAAGAGCCTAAAAGCAAAGAATAGGCAGAAGGCAATTAGCAGTTGGCAAATAAATGCATTGGCGTAAGCCATTGCATTTATATTTTTTCTCACGCTCTCACGCTCTCACGCTCTCACGCTTAGAATTTGAGGTGCTTCACCGTCAGTTTATTGTGTATCAATTGCCTCAGAGAGTCAATCCCGATTTCAAGATGCGTTGAAGCAAACGTGCTGGTGACCGTAACGTCGCTGTGCGATGTCTTTACCCCTTCCGGGACCATAGGCATATCGGAGACAAGTAGCAAAGCCCCCGTGGGGATGCCATTGTGAAAGCCAACACTAAACAAAGTAGCCGTCTCCATATCAATAGCACTGGCCCGAATTTTATTGAGGTACTTTTTAAACTTCAAATCAAATTCCCATACCCTCCTGTTGGTGGTATAGACTGTGCCTGTCCAATAATCCTTTGCATAATCACGGATGGTGGTCGAAATAGCTTTTTGAAGTGCAAACGAAGGCAAGGCCGGAACTTCAGAAGGAAAGTAATCATTTGAAGTTCCCTCCCCTCGAATGGCGGCGATAGGGAGGATGAGGTCTCCTACATTATTTTTCTTTTGTTTCAATCCACCACATTTTCCGAGAAACAGACAAGCCTTTGGCTTGATAGCCATGAGTAAATCCATAATCGTGGCCGCATTGGCACTCCCCATGCCGAAATTGATGATAGTGATTTGCTCTGCACTAGCACACTGCATCGAAAGTCCTCTTCCGTATACATCTACACCAAATTTTTCAGCAAACACATCTACATAATGGGAGAAGTTGACCAGGATAATATATTTCTCAAACATGTCAAGGGACATCCCGGTATACCTTGGCAGCCAGTTATTGACGATATCCGCTTTTGTTTTCATACCAAGTATTTTGTAGCTGTTAATTGAATTTCCTTCTTAACCTTGCCTACTGTTTTCCCGCCGTCCGTACGGAGCGGGATCTTCGCTGCGCTCGAACTGCTAACTGCTCACTTTTCACTTTTCACTTTTCACTTTTCATTTCATGATACACATCCGCCCTTACCGCTTCATGCTTGCGGACCTCTATTTTTAAAATGCGCCTCAAGACTTCAGGCGATGCACCTTCAATCCATTGATCAATCTCACCGCTTGCATTGGCCCTGTTGATATGGATTTCATCCCGCACCGCATAGAGCACAGCCGCGATATGTTTACAGACCGGGCCATGTTCGAAAGGACAAGTGCAATGCCATTGTGAAATCACATCATGTCCTTCGAGTAATACTTGGTATGTTTCTGAACCCTCGATGACCGCTGTCCATCCCTCTGTGGTCTCCTGGAGCATGAGTACCTGGTGTGCATCGAAATATTCTTTTCCCCGCTCGGCAATAAGGAAATGGATTTCTTCTTCAAACTTGTCTATATGTATGCTCATTGACGAACAAACCTTGCCATCCGGGTTTCTCCTTCCGCGGAACTAATGATCACATAAATGCCACCTGGTAATTGGTCAACCTTGATCCTGTTAAGATAACTATGGCCTTTGGTCATCGTCTGCCCATTTGCATTGATAATCTCATAGTCCATTCCGCCTTTCGCCTTTTCCCAGTCAATCAGGATTTCATCATATGCCGGGTTTGGAGAGATCCTGAGTTCAGGTGCTTTTACATCCAGTCCGGCAATAGAGGATGGATTGACAAACGATTGGAAAAAGTCTATCGATGACAGGATCGCAGGAAAAACGCACTGGCCATGCGAAAAGGTCGGGTTCAGGTTGACGGCAAGGACATCTGCGGCACCGTTCGCCTGCATGGTCGTTTCTGCGATGAGTGAATTTTCAAAAGATACTTGTTCGTCACCACCGCAGTAGTATAGTCTTGTTGGTGCAGAAGGTGCCCAGTCATAAGTGTCATTTTCTCTGAGGGCGATATTGATCGGGTGATTCGGTTGATTAGTGATTGCAGTAATGATACTATCCTGAAACATCCGCTTGTTGATCGTATCGCCATCTACGGCGAGGGCTGCAATCAATTGGGCGTTTAAGACGGTGAGGTTGATGGCTCTGGTGTAAAAGTTGTTGATGCTGGTCGCAAAGGGTTCTTTAAATATGTCGTTGACCGTATTAAATATATTGCCATAGACGGTCTGGTACCCTAAGGCGATATAGGCTATGTAAGCCGGTGTTCCATAAGAAACATCACTCAGGATAAGGTCGCGCATCACACCTGAAAGACTGTAAGGCCCAGACATATGTGTAGCAGCCGTCACAGGATACACAAATGACCAGAAATCCTGGATTTCCTTATGAACGGCCATAGAAGCATGTCCACCTTGTGAATAACCCGCTACAAAAAGAAAATTAGGATTCCACTCCGGTTCATTAAAATCAAGGTATTCCAGGGATGCATTCAGCATATCAAGGGATGCATATGCCTCTGTGGAAGCATGGACATAGGGATGAAATCCTCTGGAATCACCCAGGCCAAGAAAATCGGGAGCAACGGTGATAAAGCCAAACGCAGCATAGGCCATGGCCACTTCGAAACCGCCCCGAAGCTGGGAAGGCACATCCGTAGGACCTGCTGTTGTCCCGTGTGCATAGAGGACGATCGGCAGCTGGGTCCCTGCTGGAACCTGGGGAATCACTAAAAGACCTGATGCTGTGTCCGGTAAAAGATCCGAGCCAGGTGTTTTGTACCTAATCCTGTACAGGTCTACATCATAGTCAACGGACTGTCCAAACAGCACCAGAAGTTCAAATTTGCTGCGACTGCCCAGGAAAGTGGATTCGTACAGGTAATCCTGTGCAAAAACGGTCTTTCCGCAGAAGAGGGAGATAAAAAGGAGTAAAAGTTTAGTGATTGGTTTGTTCATGGTATTAAATGTTGTGTTAGAATTAGATACGATACATGGCAACGATGAGGTCAAAAATATAATTAATTTGCCGAATATATAATCCAAACCGGCTGACATATGTATACCGTTGATCACATAGGAATTGCGGTGAAGTCCCTTGAACAGAGTGACCCCTTATTCAGGAGACTGCTGGATGCTTCCCCTTACAAGCATGAGGAGGTTATCGATCAGGGTGTCATGACGTCCTTCTTTCAGGCCGGGCAGGCTAAAATTGAACTGCTTGAGGCTACCCACCCGGATAGCCCGATCGCTAAGTTTATTGAACGAAAAGGGGAGGGGATTCACCACATTGCATTTGAAGTAGAAGATATCAGGGCAGAAATGAAGCGATTGACGGAAGAAGGGTTTCAGCTCCTGCAGGAAGAACCATCTATCGGAGCTGACAACAAATGGGTTTGTTTTATTCACCCCAGGTCGGCCAATGGTGTATTGATAGAAATTTGTCAGACTATTCCTGAAACCGAATTGACCGGAAAGCATGCAATGGACCTTTGAGCATTTTGTGATTGCATTCACAGGGGCATTTTTTGCCGGAATCATTAATGCCCTGGCAGGAAATGGATCTGTGATTACCCTGACGGTATTAACTGAATTGCTTGGTCTTCCAGGCAACATAGCTAACGGCACTAATCGGGTTGGTGTACTGATGAATGCTGCCGGGGCCATGACTGGTTTCAGGGGAAAAAGAGAAATAGAATATAGCAGGTATTGGAAATTTATCCTTCCGGTCATCTTTGGCGCTATCATCGGTACTATAGTAGCAACGTATGTCACTCATGCCCAGTTTATGGGTGTCTTCAGGTTTCTGATGATTGTGATGCTGATTATTATTTTGGTCAAGCCGGAGCGATGGCTGATTGCTCATGCTGAAAAGAGTATGCTGCCTGGATGGCTGGTGTGGCCGATGATGCTGCTATTGGGCTTTTACGGTGGATTTATCCAGATGGGCATGGGTGTATTTTATCTGGCGGTATTGGTGCTTGTCGCAAGACTCCCGATGATTGAGTCGAATATGATTAAAGCTTTTACGGTCGGATCATTTACGCTGATTGCAGTGATTATTTTTGCGATGGCAGACCAGATTATATGGACGATTGGACTCGTCATGGGTGCAGCCCAGTTTTTAGGTGGTTGGATGGCAGCGCATTATGCCAGCAAAATTCCCGGTGCCTCGAAAGTGGCTTACGTAGTTTTGGTCGTAGCTGTTTCTCTTTCGGTACTCAAGCTTTTCGAAGTTTTCTAAACAAGCCCAATTGATCTGAAAGAACTATTTTTGCCATCGCCACGTTACCACGATCATTATGAGAATACTGAATAATTTGTTTTTGTTGGTTTTGATCCTTTCACCAGCCCTGTCCATAGCCCAGCAAAATGGAATTGAAGCCGCCCTGCAAAAAGGCAATGCCGTAGAACTAGGCGCATTTTTTAGTAAAAGTGTTGAACTTTTAATTCCAGGCACGGAGGATACTTTCACTGCAAATGAAGCGGCAACCGTGCTCACTGAATTTTTCACAAAACAAACGGTCAAAGGCTACAAGCAGAATCACGTAAGCTCTCCGCAGGAAGGTCGGGCAAAATATACCATTGGAGATCTGTACACAGCCCAGGGCTCCTACAGGGTAACGTTATATTATGACGCCCAGCAAAAGATTTCAGAAATCAGGATCCAGAAGTAGTACTACTTGTAGAATCAGTCCTTTGAGTTTTCCATATTCAATAGAATATCTATGGATCAAACGGCCATGGCCGTTGCAGGAGCGTCGCACTGAGCGGAGCCGAAGTGTTTGCTCCTGCGACCATAAGAATTCCAATTTAGATTCCCGACACGAATTTCGTAGGGTATCCCGATGGTTGCAGGAGCAAACTCCTGCAACGGCAAATCCCTACTCAGTCTTCGCCTTTTTCCACTTTCCACTTTCCACTTTTCACTCTTCACTCTTCACTTTTCCTGCTTCGCCTTCGCCTTAGCCTTTTTTCACTTCCGGTTGGTGAGCGTAGTCGAACCATCACTTATTAACCACAGTCCTACAAAGGTCAACAGGCCATTTACGGCAAGGATCAGAAATCCAAAAGTCAGGCCATTGAAAAGCTGCACAGAATATGCATTGAGAAAATAGGAGGCAATGGGAGCTGCAATGCAGACCAGGATGGAGTACTGATCCTTTAGCTTACGGCGTGTCAATAATCCGAAAGCGAACAATCCAAGCAACGGACCATAAGTGAATCCTGCCGCCTTGAATAATTCATTGATGACAGAGCCCTTGTTGATCAGTTGAAACAACATAATCACACCGGCAAAAAAGATCGCTATCAGCACATGTACGCGTCTTCTGATTTTGGTCTTATAAGCTTCATCCCTGTATTTAGGTTCTTTTTCAAATCCAAGAAAATCCATACAGACCGTGGTCGTCATGGCGGTGAGCGTTCCATCCGCGCTGTTGTAGGCAGATGCCACCAGCCCGATGATAAATGCAATCCCTATATACAATGGCAAATGGCCCATAGCCAGCAGCGCATAAAGCTGATCTGATCTTTCGGGAGCTGCAAGTCCGAGATGGCCCAGGTAAATCCAGAGCAATGCGCCAAGTGTCAGCACCAGAAGATTGGCTATAATCAGGATCACCGAAAAGAAATACATATTCTTTTGTGCTTCACCGATGTTCTTACAGGAAAGATTCTTCTGCATCATATCTTGGTCCAGGCCGGTCATGACGATGGTGATTAATGCACCGCTGAGAAATTGCTTGAAAAAATTGTTCTGATCAGCCCACCCTCCTTCAAAGAAAAATACTTTTGCAAAGCCGGCATCCCGCATGGCCTGAGGGATCGTAAAAAGGGAAAGATCCAACTTGTGCATGATGGCTACAATCGTCAGGATGACGGCAGCCAGCATACAAAACGTCTGGAGCGTATCTGTAAATACAATCGTACGGATTCCCCCTTTGAAGGTATACACCCAAATCAACAGGATGGCTATTAAAACGGTTACAAAGAACGGAATCCCGAAAGGCTCGCAGAGTAAAGTGTGTAGCACCATGACAGCTAGAAACATTCTGAAGGCTGAACCAATCATGCGGGAGAGCATGAAAAAAGCGGACCCTGTTTTATAGGATACAGGTCCGAATCGCATACCCAGGTATCCATAGATAGATATGAGGTTGAGCCTGTAGTACAAAGGCATCAATACCAATGAGATCGTCATGTAGCCAAGCAAATAACCCAACACC
This sequence comes from Saprospiraceae bacterium, assembly GCA_031402955.1. Taxonomy (GTDB): domain Bacteria; phylum Bacteroidota; class Bacteroidia; order Chitinophagales; family Saprospiraceae; genus Opimibacter. The sequence goes on along the minus strand of JANNSS010000008.1, from coordinate 6,003 downwards.
ACCTGCATGTAGGAGAATGCCTGGTTATGCCCGCCTGCTCCAACAACGCCAGGGATAGATATAAACGTTACACCGGAAAGACTGCTTCCGATCATGCCGATGGCAACGAGGTACCACGGTGACTTATGCCGGTTGATGAAAAAATCATCAGTAGTAGAGCCCCTTGAAGTAATCCAGGCAAGGAAGATGAGTAATAAAAAATAGCCGGCGACTATCGATAGGATAAGAAGAGGTGAAATGCCGGTTGAATCCATGGTGGGAAAGATAGTTAAAAGGTTGAGGCGAAGGAAAATTGCTCCAAATTTGGTAAAGCGAGGACCATTTCGAATAAACGTTTCTGAAAAAACTAATTTGACAAATGACCTGGAGTAGTCATTTCCGGGGATAGTCTATCAGGTATTTCTAAGGCAACCAGGATTTAATCAGGATATAATATTCATTCACCTTGCTATTGAATTTCCATCAGATTGAAAATTTTAACAGGCTAACAAAATACATGTATATTCCTGATCCTAAATATAAGATCTTGACAAATATGTATTTATAAATACGATAATTATCAAATATTTGAGACACCTGGTGTTAAATTTTCATTTCAACGACATGGAAAATATACTTGGTTAAAAGAATTGGACTACATTTATTGCCAAAGGAATTCGAATTCCTCTATTGTTTTAAAGCATATCACCTCTCAAGGACTAATGAGCTGTGCTTTAAAAACAATAACAAATGACTCACTTCCCATGCTTATGCTTATCACCTTTTACGGTGAGGCAATTCTCTAAAAAAAAGTCCTTCAGTCTTTATTGCTTTGATTTGATATGTCTTCATGACATATGATTTCCGCTTGCCTTCAGGCCTCCTGGCCTTTAGCCATGATCGACTGATATATCTCCTCAGCAATATGAAAATCAAAAAGCAAAAATGGAAAATCCATAAATAATCATGACCAGAACCACGAATGAAGACACCACCCAAAAACCTAAACCTACAGCCCGATTCAATAATAAGCGCTATCACGTTTTTTGGGCGATGTTACTTTATTTGTTCATCAGTACATCGATGTATGGCCAGTCACCCTATATATCCGTAGCGACAGGCAACTGGAATGATGACGCAACCTGGAGTGGAACAGGGATTCCAGGTCCAAGTGATGTTGTCCAGATAAGGGGAGGATTTACGGTTACAATAAACACAGCCAATGCTGTGTGCGGAAGCCTGAAAGTAGGAGGCGATAATGCAAATAATAATACCGGTACCTTGAATTTTGCAACTTCGGGAAATCCCCTTTTGAAAATTTCAGGGAATATACAGATTGGAGGTGACGGGAATACGGTTAGAAAAGGTACAGTCATTTTTCAGAATGGTGCGACACTGACTACTGCCGGTGTGATACTCGGTGGTGTAGGAAGTTCACCAGCACCAGGTGTCCTTTCCATGAATAATGGAGGTACATTGAAGACAGGAAGTCTTGCATTGGGTGCTGGTTTGGCTACATGGGAGCCAGGATGGGGCACCGTTGAATTAACGGGTACCAATTCGATACCGAACACCATTTTTACAGTATTTTTTAATTTAATAATCAACAGCGGCACCACGACCATGAGTGCAGCAAAGTTAATGATGGATTTAGGTACATTGACACTTAACTCCGGTACATTAATCGCGGGTAGTAACCTGTCGATGACGACAAACTCAACCATCAAACGTCATGATGGCAGCATGACCGGTACGCTTCAGGGATATGGGGTTTTTGACGTTTCGTATACAGGCAACTCAAAAACGACCGGACCCGAATTAATTAACGGTGGATTGAGACATCTGACTAGCAATCTGCAAGCAGGTAAAACATTGACCTTGGGTGCCGTGGCGACTCCGGATGGTAATCTATCGGTCATCAACGGGACCTTTGATTTGTCGACAAACACTATTAATCGTTCAGCAAGTGGTGGTACAATGAGTATAGGCAACGGAGCTTTTCTAAGGATCGGTGGGACAAATCCTACACCTACAAATTATACTTCACGCATTTTTGGTACGACCAGTACAGTTGAATACTACGGTGGAATCCAAAATATTACTTCCGAAACTTTTGGTCACCTGATCATCAGCGCCGGCACTAAATCAACTTCTGGTACCATCAGTGTGTCCGGGAATTTTACTTGTAGTAATAGTGCCACGGTCAATACAGCGAATAACTGGAATCCAATGGCACATTGGGCTGTGGATGGGACCTTTAACCAGACCAATGGTACAACGACCTTCAGTCCGGGAAGTACCCACGAAGTATCAGGTTCCGGTACAAGTCAGTTTAATCATTTTGTGACTAGTTCTTCCACCATTAACGCTAATGAACATTTCATCAATATGGCCGGTAATTGGATACACGGCTCAAGTGGGATCTTCAATGCCGAATTGAGTACAGTCCGTTTTAACGGTTCCGGTAACCAGACACAACCTGTCACCGAATTTTTACCTTCTTTTTACAATTTAAAAGTGAATAAAGCAGGAGGAACCTTAAGTAGTAGAATCTGGACGGTGACTAATGATTTTGAACAGATGCTCGGATCTTTCGCACCGAACAATGGATCATCCTTTTTCAATATTAAAATCTCGGATGGCACTTTTACCGCTCCTTCAGGAAATATAAATGTGACAGGTAACTGGTCACGAAACGGCGGGACATTTATACCTGGTAATGGTAATGTAACTTTTAACAGCATCATTAACGATCAGCATATCAACGGATCACAGCCAGCACAATCATTCTATCATCTCACCTTGTCTAAGGGGAATAAAAAATTAATTTTTTCCGGCAGTATTTCTTTGATAACTGTCGGAAGTATCCTGACCATGACTTCAGGTAATATTGACCTGGGTATGAATGGAATTCTTGAGCTAGGTACTTCTGGCTCGTCCGTAGGTGATTTGAATTACACATCCGGAACAATAATCAATGGTACCACCGGAGGTTTCAAGCGATGGATAGCTGGATCGTCTGAACCAGGAATTGATTTTCCGGTAGGAACTAGCTTGAATACGTATAAGGCCAGGATTATTTTTAGCAACAACACAGCGGGCTCCCTTACCGCAAGATTTGATTTGGGTGATCCAGGCAATAATACCGGCTTTCCACTCGAGGAGGATATGCTCCCAATCTATGAAGATGGACTCTATACTGAAGGATCATGGTCATTGATTCCTGAATCATTGACGAGTACAGACTACGATCTCCAACTCACGGGTAGTGGATTCACCAGTGGTGGAGAGGAAGATGGGACGGTACGTATACTCAAAAGACCTGATAGCGGAGGTGACTGGATATTGGACGGCATGCATATACCAGGTGCAGGAGATGTTGCCAAACGATCAGGCTTAAGTGGTTTTTCACGTTTTGCGCATGGTCGGCCTTGTCATAATCCCGCCACGGTTGATGCAGGTGTTGATCAAGCAATATGTAAAGGGGGATCAGCAACCTTAGCAGGTACGATTGGAGGTAGTGCAACCAGTGCAACCTGGAGTGATGCAGGCGCTGGTGGAAGTTTTTCTCCAAACAATTCAACGCTCAATGCAGTCTATACACTTCCCGCCGGATTTACAGGGGCAATTAATCTTAAGCTTACAACAAACAATCCTCCAGGCTCCTGCAAGGCGGTGAGTGATATCATGGTGTTGACCGTGGTAGCAGATCCTGCTGCTCCGACAGCAACGAAATCACCAAATGTTATAAGTGTATGTGAAGGTCAACTGTTAACTTTATCAAATGTGATAGATAATGGCGGAGGCACTGGAACTTGTGTGATAGAGTACCGTATTTACGATGGCACTGGATTTAGCAGTTGGAGTCCTACACTGCCTTCATTTTCAGCAGTGACCGGAACAAATAAAATTGAAATCCGGAAAAATTGTACTGGTGCAGGTTGTGACTTATCCAATGTAAGTACCTATATCTGGTTAGTAGTTGCAGATCCTGCAGCACCAACAGCCATTAAGTCACCAGATGATGCCACCGTTTGTGCAGGTCAGACATTGACCTTGATCAGTGTGACAGATAATGGAGGTGGGACAGGGACATGCTCAATTGAATACAGGTATAATAATGGATCTGGTTTTACTATGTGGAGTACAACACCAGTAAGTTTTCCCTCAGCAGCAGGCACTAATACCATCGAGATACGCAAGAATTGCACTGGCCTGGATTGTGACATCTCTTCAGTAAGCGCGTACTCCTGGTCTGTAGTCGCAGATCCCACGGTCGCAGATCCAATAGGGACTTCTGTTTGTGATGGTCAATCTGCTACATTGAGTGTATCTCCTCAGGGAGGAACCGGGGTTTTTATTTACCAATGGCAACAGATGACGCCCAACTGCTCATCTCCTGAAGATATAGGAACAGACGCTCCCACATTCACGACCCTCGTTCTCGATCCGGGAATGTATTACTATCGTTGTGTGATCACACAATCCGGAGGTGGATGTGATCAGCTGACGACTGGTTGTGCTATGGTCATCGCTCACCCAAACCCATCATGCTCAATTACAGGGCCAGGTTCATTATGTCCATCCACGATAGGAACGACATATGAAGGCCCTCCAGGACTGACCGGGTATGCCTGGAGTATATCAGGAAGCGGCACGATCATGGGAAGTATGACAGGCCAGACAGTCACTGTCGATGCAGGTTCTGTTTGTAATACTTCATACACACTCAGTTTATCAGTAACGGATGGGAATGGGTGTAATTCCATTTGCACAAAGACTGTCAATGTGCTGGATGTAATTGATCCGACGATTGCCTGTCCGACAGGTATTATCAGCAGGAATACAGATGAAGGTGATTGTGTCTACACGGCAGTCGGTGCTGAGTTTGATCCGGTTGCTTCATTTGACAATTGCGGAATAGCCGGCGTGACAAATGATTATAGTAATACTGGTACTTTGGCAGGAGTTGAGTTTCCGATCGGAACCACTGTTGTCAATTGGACACTAACGGATCTTTGCAATAATACAGCGACCTGTTCGATAACGATTATTGTAGGTAATGAAGTAGATCCTGTTGTTTCATGTCCATTACCCATCAATCCTTATTTTACCGATGCCGGGCAATGTTATGCAAGTTTGAGTTTTGAAGCATCAGTATCTGATGACTGCGAAGTTGCCAATACACAGTATAGCATTCTGGGCAATGTGATTACCTTCCCTTATGAATTCTCTGTAGGATCCACGACGGTTGATGTTCTGGTGACTGATGATACGGGCAATACAGCAGTTTGTTCATTCAGTATCATTGTAGAGGACCCTGAAGATCCAACGGTTGAATGCCCAAAGCCACTCTATCCATTTCAGGTTGATGAAGAACAATGTAATGCTTCATTGAGTTTTAGTGCTACATCCTTGGACAACTGCGGGGTTGCCACTACAACCTATTTTATCGGTGATACACCGATAGATTTCCCATATGATTTCACTGTTGGATCAACAACTGTCTATGTGGTAGTGGCTGATATTCACGGCAATACCAAGACATGTTTCTTTACGGTGGTAGTAGAAGACAATCAAAGTCCAACGTTGGAATGCCCAAAACCACTATATCCTTATCCAGTAGAGGAAGGCGAATGTACTGCCACCTTGAGTTTTGCAGCTTTCTCCACGGATAACTGTGGTGTTGATGAGACATCCTATTTTATTGGCGAAACACCGATTTCGTTTCCATATGATTTTCCAGTTGGTTCTACAGTAGTGTATGTTATTGTATCGGATATTCATGATAACACAACGACATGTTTTTTTACGGTGATCGTGGAAGATAATATAGATCCTCTGATTGCATGTCCTGTACCATTAGGTATGTATACCACACCTGTGGGATCATGCCATGTTGCATTAAGTTTTGCGGCGACCGCCACGGACAATTGCGGAGTAGCTGGAATAACCTACAGCGTTGGAGAAAACACAATTACATTTCCTTATGAATTTCCGGTGGGTTCAACTACTGTGAATGTT
>JANNSS010000007.1:0-8269 GCA_031402955.1 Saprospiraceae bacterium | reverse complement strand
GCTGTGTTGGCCCTGGTTGTGCTATTGACGGTGATCAACGAATTTAAAGCCTTGCGGAGACCTTCATCCAGGTCTTCGACGATACTTTCATCCGAAGCATTCTGGTTGTTGGTCACTGCTGACATATTGATATTGAGGGCGGCGGTCAGCTTCTTGAAAAGAACAAATCTGGTGTCAAATCCAATGACCACGTTTTCAGGTGGGGGTAGGAGCGTGATATAAAACTCTTCAGCATCGGCAACATCATATTTGTCCTTTGCCTTGAAGTAGAAGAGATCAAAATAATTACGTTGCTTTCCAAACCCAAGTTTATATCCGTGGGCTTTCCGCTTGTAGTTTGAAATCAGGTCTGCATGATACGCCAGGGTATCCAGGTTAAAATTGGGTGTCTTGAGTTCGCCATACATAGCTGCCATTCTCAGGTTACCTGGATTGATTTCAACACCCACGCCAAAGAAGGTAATATCACTCAATGAGTATTTACTGAATTGCATGGTTCGGTATCCGAGATGCACTTTTGCCCATTTATAGGTCGGACTCAGGCCCAGGCGAAAGAAGGGGTTTGCTGTGGATGCATTAAATTGTCCTTTCCGGTAATTCAATTGCATCGGCATGACAATCCCTAAAAACGAAAGGCTGCCTCTCAATCCAATGGAATAGGAATCTGCATTGTTGACAAGACTATCGGATGAAGAATTGACGCCATTGTATGAAATGGAAAGTGATGCAGTTCCATTGACATCAAAGGTGTTGCCTGATTTCAGATTGCTGAGATCCTGCCCGGCAACGCTCCAGATGGTAAAAAGTAATATGATGGAACTGAGGAGTCGCATGTCAACTCCGGCTATCAATGTCTGCCTGGATGATATTTCTCAACCATGTCGGGAAAAAGCCAGTCGCAGTGCCTGTGCTGGGTACACTCGTGAGTGGAGTCTCGCGTCGGGTGGTACCCCTTTCCCAAAATTTTCTCAGAAAAAAATAACAAAATCCGGATGCAATCACTTCATCATTCCCCTTTGAATCGCCATCATAGGTAGCTAGATATGTTTGAAAATTACTCTCATTTGCCCTTCTGACATTGTTTGCAATATTATACTCCCGTTCAACAAAATGTCCGATTTCATGTAATATAGTTAATAACGGATTTTCTTCCGGATGCTGAATAAAAACCAAAGGATGAAGGATGATATATTCATAGTTGTCGTTTTGAGTATAACATCTCCTGCTACCTCCTCCAATAGTTTCATCATATAGATCACCCTTATGAACCGGCTCGCTTCGGCCTCTAACATTCACCATACTTGCTGTAGGCGATGTGCGTAAACCGCCAGTTGAAGGGTTGCCTATCCTTATATTTTGCGGAACCGCAACGAGATAAAATGCAGGCAAGATAGAGAGTACCTCCTGGAGAATAGCGATTTGAGAAGGCTCTGCATTAAAGATGCGAAACTCCTGTCCATTGACACTAAGCATTTGATCTGACCCCCATTCTGTGGTGACATTATCCATTTGGGAATGTTCCGTCTTACATACAGTAGCATGGGCAATTACTCGCTCATTTGGGTGGTTCCGGTTGATCGTTAAACTCCCTAGGTATAGGCAACATGGGCAATCAGAAGTTTCGCAATCCCGAATCTCTTCAAATAACTGACCATTCCTGAAGTTTGCAGACTCCCCCTCTGATCCTGATGAAGGTGCTCCCCCTCTTCTCCGCGGAGATAGCTCAGTGGTTGCGACTGGTGCTTCTTGAGGAAATAAATCCGTAGCTAAGAACAATCCCATCAAAGCAATGAATAGTATTTTCATACGTATCAATTAAAAAATGTAAGCCAGATTCTTGAGTCACTTTTCTCCGGGAAAACGGTGCTATTTGTTTTCCATTTTTACGATCCGCTCTTCGAGTTGATGGATGATCTCCTGTTGCTCCTGGATAGCTTTCACCAGCACAGGAATGATCTCTGAATAATTGACAGCATAGACATCATCTTGTGGATTGATGGTCCGGGCATCATCTGCACTCGTCTGACGTACTACAGGCTTACGCACCACCTCAGGCAGTACTTCATCCAGCTCCTGTGCAAGGAATCCAAGGTGCGTGTTACCATCATCTACTTTCCAATGATAGGATACAGGATTCATTTTCATCACCTTGTCAAGACTATTGGAAAGAGGAAGAATATCTTTTTTCAAACGAGCATCAGAGGATTGGTTCAATCCATTTACACTCCAGATTTCAGACCATCTGAAGGAAGTGGATCCGAGCTTGACATTATTATTAAGCGTTGGCCCCCATTCACCCCCTGAAGTATACAAGCCTACCTTATCCACACTATTGTACCCTAAAATCAATCCACTATTGACTGATTTCATTAAACCCCAGTTGCTTCCGCCAATTCTGATCTCATTCGTTAATATTTGTGTACCCTGATATTGAATTCCTCCCGAGATCACCGACCATGGGTTGGAGTCATTATCCGGTGCAGCTTCCCATTGCTGTGTATTGAATGGAAACCATTTTAATACATACCCCTGTGTTGGTGCAGCCGCTGATATTGGTCTTCCTTGAAGTTGATTTGCATTCCAAAGTGCACTTGTATTTTGAGCACTGATAATGTCTCCTGCAATAGTAATTCCTGTGCCTGCAGTATAGGTACCAGCTGGTCCTTCAGGACCTTGTGGGCCTTGTGGACCCGTAGGGCCTTGCGGACCTGTGGGGCCTTGTGCTCCGGCAGGTCCCTGCGGACCTTCGGGGCCGGCAGGACCAACAGGACCTTGCAGACCTTCCTCACCTTGCAAACCTTGTGGACCTGCAGGTCCATCTTCACCCTGAGGGCCAGCTGGTCCTGGTGCACCTTCAGGACCTTCATCACCTTGCGGGCCGGCTGGTCCTTGCAATCCCTGAGGGCCTTGTTCTCCCTGAACTCCTTGTGGCCCAGGCGCCCCCTGTGGTCCCGGTGCACCTGCTACACCTTGTTGTCCTTCCGGGCCTTCAGGTCCTTGTATTTGTCCTATGGATATCCATTCATCTCCATTCCATACAAACCCTGTCCCAGTATCTTCTGTAATCACTATATCTCCTTCGCTGCCCGTATACCCAGGATCTAGACTTGCTTCATTCGGTACCGTCCCTACAATGGAAACTCCTGTTCCGGAGGGACCTTCAGGACCTTGATCTCCCTGGGGTCCGCGAAATGCACTATAATTAATCTGGGAGGTTGTGATTTCAGCATAGGGGCCACCACTACTTTCACCACATTCTACTTTGAGGTATTTGGGGCCGTCATTCCAATTGACGTCAGCTATATTTCCAAAAACAGGTGTCCCTGTTCCCACTTCTACGGAGAACCATCCATACGCATCTGTGATTGGTTCTTGCGTCTCACTGTACAATAATATACCTGTTGGTGAGCCGTCCAGGATGTCAAACTTCAGATAAACGATCAGGCTGGCCTGAGGGTCACCTGTACTATTGCGAACCACAGACTGGTACGTAAATCCTTGTCCGAATGAACATACATTCACCAGTAAAAATGAGAAGAGGAAAATCAGTTGTTTCATTGTTTTAGGATTTAATGATGGTATAGGTTGTACATTTTGTTTCATCGATGATCACTTTCACCAGGTATACTCCATTTGTCAATGAGGAGAGGTCAAGGTTGTTTTGATGACTGTGCTGCAGGTCGCCCGCATATACAAGGCTCCCCAATAGTGAGTAGATCCTGATTTCTCCGGACCGGAAATCAACAGCTTCAACAAAAAGGTAGTCTTTCAGCGGATTTGGATAAACCCGAACCAAGGCCTCTGATTTGTTTGCAGCATTGCTGGATATGACATCAGACTCAGTCAGTGGAGATGTAAACTCTAAGGCACCGCAGGATCCATATCCTGTAAAAACAGGCCCTATGGACTGTTGAAAGATCAACTCATGACAATCCCCTACTGCATAACCTGATGAAATCATAGGACTGATCAGGCATTGTGCAGTGACACACCATCCTGGCGCAAACAGAAGAATAACGGCTGTCAGGCGAATCATCCATTTTTCAAATTCCATCTGTAGCATATTTTTAAATTTATCATTTCGCACAGGAACATAGACTGTTGCTGAATCAAAAGTATTTGGATGATCAGTGTCCGCTATCGGCTATCTACTATTCCGCAGTTCCGTCAGGATATTCAGTTCATTTTGTGATTATTTGGAATATCAGGCATATCTGAATATTTAGATTCCGTGTTTTGAATATGTCTGATGAATCACTTGAAACCATGAGAAATAATCACACCAGGTAAGCTTTCCCATGATAAAAAGCTCATTCCATAGCATGCATGGCAGGCCTGTTTTAAATAGTGGAATACCAATTAATCAGGAAATGAGCCGAATAGTAAGGGAGAGTGAAGCATCAGTAATTCGTCTGGTGGATCAATGATTATAATCATAGATTTGGATTGTAAAGCGAAAAGTAGAAGGTGATAAACTGGAAAAGTCGGCAATATCAATTCCCTGGTCATATGATTGGGCTATGGATGGCTTTTTCGTATCTGACATTGTTATGCCCCGAGATGTCTGGTCAACAGTACACCAGAACTGAATTAAGTATATTCAATGGTCTTGGCCAGGGAGATGTATATAATATCAGCGAGGATAGCTTAGGATATATCTGGATCACCCAGCAGCATGGGGTCGCACGTTTTAATGGAAGGGAGTTCGTTCAGTTTGAAGCAAACCCTGCAGATAGTGCGGCATTACCAACCACCGAAGTCTATCATATAAGTCACTTACCTGGAGGCAATGCCTGGTTTTCCCATCAGAAAGGGCTCTCGCTATATGACAGGAAAGAAAACCGGTTTACAACCTATAACCGACAATCAGGATTGCATTGCGATGTTGTTAATTCAACCTTCCTGGATGGGGATTCGATCCTCCTTGCTACCCACTGGTACGGATATGACCGGATCAACCTTAAAACCTTAAAAATGGATTGGTTGCGTCCATTTCCAGAAATTCAGGATAGCCTGTTTCGCCACAGGTCTTTTAACCTGCCCAATCACCCAAAACAAAATCCATATAATGCTAACCAGCTCTTTAGCATCCATCGTAACGATTTATATGTATTGGATAAAACAACCTTTCGCTTTACCAAGCTCACTGATTTTCGATTAGGAATCGCCGCTGAACTAAAATCGGCCTATTACCTGATGGAGTATGAATGGGAAGACTCCTCTAACCTTCTGCTGAACTTCTTCCCGAATAATGGAGAAGTCTACACCTATAATCTACAAACCAAAAAGCTCATCCCGTTGACTCTCATTGAAGGGAAGTCTTTATGGATCAATAAAATATTGAAGACAGGGCCAAACACCTACCTGTGCATTGAGCAAAATATCGGCCCTTTCTATTTAGATCCCATCAAAAAGCAAATTGAAATCATCGATTCCTCTCCTTCCGGGAAAACGTTTGCATCGTTTTTTAAGGATCGCGACGGTGTGATATGGGCAGGTGAGCATGGGTATGCTTTGCGTTATGAACCCACACAAATTGCCACTTTTCAAGGAGGGGCCAATGACCTCTTTTTAACACATCTTATTGACCCTGAAACCGGCATGATTCTCCTGTTCAGCTATACGGATACCAGGGTATTCAAATTTGAAAACAATAGTTTCAAAGAGATGCACTTTCCGGAAGTAACGGGTTTTTCTTCCAACACATTCTTTGATCCGTTACTTAAAAAATTCATCAACCTTACAGGGGATTCGCTCACACTTTTTCGACTGCAGCCTGCGGAATTCACCAAAATCAGATTAACAGGGACAAATCCGCTCGGTTACATTACTGACATTGCCTCGGCACCTGAAGGATTCTACGCGTCATCGTATAATACAGTGTATTCTATAACCAAAGATGGCCATACTCAACCACTATTTGCCACAGAAGAAGCTATCGGTGATATGGAATACTATACTGATAAAATATACTATTCTACCCCCGGACATGTGTTTGAATACAATATCATCAAAGGAGAACACAAAGAAATTTTTCATCTGGATAAATATACCCACATCCCGCTGCTTGTTTACCGGAATGTATTGTATCTCCTATGGAGAGATAAACTGAAATATGCTGTATTGGATTCGGCAGAGATAGCCCTCGAGGACAGCGGTATTGATAAGCTATTTCCCGATCTTAATTTCCTCCAGATGACTTCATCAGGTGATGACCTCCTGATCTCCGCAGAATTTATGATGATAAGGCTGAATGCCCGATCCCTGGTTGTACAGAATACCTACTCCTACCTGGATCAGATTAACATCGGGTATTGGGATGATGTTTTCAGCACAACCAAAGATCATTATTACCTGACGACAGATCAAAAGAAAATAATTGCTTTTCCTGAACACCTGAAAAAACCATTTTTTGTCAGTTATCAGGTTGAAGGGATCGCAATCAATGGCCAGAAAAGAAAAATGCGTGAAATGCCTTTTCACCTGAAGGTTGACGAAAATAATATTGAGATCAAATTTGATGCGGTCTATACAGGGGTTTTTGACAAGCTAACCTACTATTATAGAAACTCGGTGAAAACCGAGGAATGGCTTCAGATGAAATCAGGCATCCTTCAGTTATTGAGTCAAAATCCCGGAAAATACTCGATTGATTTTAAAGTAGTTGACCGGTTTGGCCAGGAAAAAATCCTGCAAGAAGCTGCAGTATTTGAGATATCACCACCCTGGTACCAACGCATATGGTTTTATGGCGCATGCCTGTTGTTTGGCATTGGTGTGGCTTATGTAGCATACCAGTACCGGTTGAAACAGTTACAAAAAGAATATGACTTCCAATCTAAACTGCAGCAACTAGAGATGACAGCACTCAAGGCGCAGATGAATCCTCACTTTATCTTCAATTGCCTCAATAGCATCAAGGGACTGGTGCTGATTGGTGATTCCGATAAGGCAGTGAGTTATATTGGTACTTTTTCAAAACTGGTGAGAAGTTCGCTGGACAGCGCTGAGGAAAAACTGCTCACGCTAAAAGAAGAGCTTGATATCGCAGAAAACTATTTAAGCCTTGAACAACTCCGGTATGGTCCAAAACTCACCTGGAGCATTCGCTGCCAGGAGGAATCATTGCTGACCTCTATTAAACTACCGCCCTTCATCCTGCAACCCCTACTGGAGAATGCCATCGTTCATGGAATAAAATACGTAGACCATGATGGTTTCATCCACATCCTGGTCCACCGTGAAAAATCAAATGTGCACATCAAGATCATTGACAATGGAATCGGCTTGCAACTTTCTAAAGCGCGGGAACAGAACAACGAGCATACGACCCGGAAGCACCTTGGCGTTTCGCTCGTCAAGAGAAGGTTGAAGATCATTGAAGCCAGTCTGTCTATCTATGATCACATAGACCAGGACGGGAATATATCAGGTACTATTTCAGAAATAATCATCCCCCACCACCATGAATAAATATATCACGGCGCTGTCCATCGATGATGAAGACCTATGCAATAAAGCCCTTTCGATAGAGCTTAAAAAATATTGCCCGGACATCAAATTTCTCGGCAGCTATACCGACCCCAGAGAAGGTATTGAAGCGATCAGAAGCCTAAAGCCAGATATCGTCTTCCTCGATATTGAGATGCCATGGATCAATGGGTTTGAATTAATTGATCAGCTTCAACCCATCGACTTTGAAGTGATATTTGTCACGGCCTACAATGAATATGCATTGAAAGCATTTCGATCAAAGGCTTTGGATTACCTGCTCAAGCCTATTGAATCACCTGATCTGATCGAAGCAGTCCATCGGGCTATTGATAAAATAAAACAGGGCCACCGTAACGAAGAGCTGGAGAACATCCTCAACAAGTATGCTACCTCCCACCTTCCTGGCATCATCTCCGTGCCCACACAAGAAGGGCTTGAGTTTATCCACAAAAAGGAAATCATGTATTGCGAAGCGGAAGGCAACTACACCTATATACATACCCAGGACGGCAAAAAACGACTTATCCCAAAGACTTTGAAGGATATAGAATCTATGATCCATGACCCCGGGTTCCTGCGCATCCATCAGTCCTACCTGGCCAATGTGGGCTACCTCAAAAGCTACTCACGACAGGATGGTGGATTTATAGAATTGAAAAATGGAAAACAATTGCCGGTGAGCAGGGCGAGGAAAGAAGAATTGCTCAATCGATTCAGGGAATAACTCCCCTAAGGGAAAAATAAACTAGGTGAAGGGTACGGACAGGTCGCGACC
>JANNSS010000006.1:0-9395 GCA_031402955.1 Saprospiraceae bacterium | reverse complement strand
GATTTTGATTCTATTTCTGGCTCTTCAGTAAGCACAGGGAGCTTGATTCCATATCCTTCGTTTAGCTTTACAGATTATCGTCATATAAATTTTCCCGATTGAAAAATCCATTGTATAAATTATATCACCCTGAAATATTTCAGGGACACACTTCAAAACAGAAATACTTTGAAGGTTATTACTATAAATTGGTCTCTGCGGATGAGCGACATGCCATCGCCGTCATTCCGGGGATAGCCATTTATGACGAGACAGACCGACATGCTTTTATTCAGTTGATAGATGGCGTTGGGCAAGTGACCAGCTATCACAGGTTTCCCCTCGATCAGTTTGCGGCGGATGCCAGAGAGCTTAACATTCAAATTCGCCGCAACCAATTTTCAAAGAATAGGCTAAGCCTTGACTTGCCTGAACTCAAAGGGGATATACGGATTATAGATACAACTTCGCTCGTTTCATCCATGTTCAATCCAGGTATCATGGGCTGGTATTCTTTCATGCCTAGTATGCAATGCTATCATGGCATTGTAAGTCTTCATCATAGGCTGGAAGGGATGACGACAGGATCATTAGGAGAAATCGATTGGGGAAAGGGTACAGGTTATATTGAGAAGGATTGGGGTACGTCATTTCCTAAATGCTGGATATGGCTGCACAGTAATAATTTTGATCATACCACACCAGCTTCCTTAATGGCCTCAGTCGCACATATTCCCTGGTTAGGGAGATATTTCCCAGGGTTCATAGTGGTGTTACTGGCAGATGGAGTGGAGTATCGTTTTGCTACCTACAATGGGTCCAGAATGAAATGTAGTGTCCTGGAGGATAGGGTCGTGATGGAATTCAAAAGAAAGGATCTCCATTTGTCTTTGCAGGCATTCAGGGGTCCGACTGCAGTCCTGAGGTCGCCCATCACGGGTCAGATGACAGGAAAGGTAAATGAAAGCCTTCAAGCCACCGTTGAGGTTGTGCTGACCAGGTCGGGAACCACCATTTGGACTTCCACTGGAAGCACTGCTGGCCTTGAAGTTGCAGGTGATGCCACCATTCTTGAAAGTGAAACATGGAGAAGGTAGTTGAATTGAAATGAGGTGTCTACCTTTGCGACCATGATCCGCATCCTGGGAATAGCCTTTTTGATTGCTTTTACATCTGTCGTTTGGGGCCAAACTTCCGGGAATCCGTTTGATCTCAAATACCGTCTTGCAAAGTCCAATGTCCCAGGTACACCTAAACCCTTATTAACTCCAGCGGACACCCTTTCAAAGGCGGGATTACCTGATCCAACATCAAATAATGCTCCTGACGCCGGTAAAATCTTGCAGGATAGCATGGAGAAGCCCGGATTTGCCCTTTCCGGTGATACGATCTTGCCTGTAAAGAGTACTAATCCCTTCGAAAGGTCTGCAGCAAACGATTCAGTTACAGGGATGGCCAACACGAAAGTTGATTCAACCAGCAGTAGCCAGGCAATAAAAAAGCTTCCCATCCCTGCTTTTAAGTCAAAGTCCTCAAGGGGTTTTCAAATCTTTTTCTTACTCCTCAGTCTGCTTTTCCTGATTTTCATTGTTAATGTGGAGCGAAGCTTTGTGCGGGATCTCTGGCGGGTAATCTCTAATGAAAACTACAGCTCTCTGCATCATCGCAATCAGCGAAATACCATGAGGCAGATCCTCCTGATAATGGGATATACCGTTTTCATCATCCAGGCCGGCCTGTTTATCTACAATGGCATGCGCGTTTTTAATTATCCCACGACAGTGCTTGACAATGTCTGGACGTCCATAGCCCTGGTCCTGTGTGTCTATCTCACGCGTCATTTTGTGATCAGGTACCTTCGGTGGTTATTCAACAACGAAAAGGAATTGACCTTGTTTGGGTTTGATATCAGCATCTTTAATACCATGGTTGGCCTCATCCTGGTACCGATCAATGTTCTACTCATTTTTGGCCCTGAAAACATTTATAAACCATTGGTTATCATAGGCATTATAGCCATAGTATTAGCTTATATGACCCGACAGCTGAGATGGTTGCTGACCGCACGTCAACTTATAGCAAATAGTCTGTTTCTCTTTTTTGTTTATCTTTGTGCCGTCGAAATCCTCCCCTTGTGGGCAATTTCGAAGATATTCTGGTGAGTGATTGATCCATTAAAACCTGTCGAATGGGTACAAACAGTATCAAAGCAAGTTCAACAACAAGTCCAAAACGCACCGTGAAGACGATTTTAGTCTCACAGCCTAAGCCAGAACGATCACCATACTACGATATTGAGAAGAAATACGCCATCCAGATAGATTGGAGGCCTTTTAATCATGTCGAGCCGGTCACGGAAAAAGAATTCCGAAAATACCGGATTCGCCCGGATGAGTTCCAGGCAGTGGTGATGACGAGTAAAAACAGTATTGACCACTTCTTCCGCCTTTGCGAGGAAATGCGCGTAAAAGTTTCCCAGGACATGAAGTATTTCTGTACCTCCGAAACCGTGGCTCATTATCTGCAGAAGTTTATCCAATATCGCAAACGCAAGGTTTTTGTTGGTGAGCGTTCGATCCAGGATTTGTCAAGTGCCCTTCAGAAGCATAAGTCAACCACCAGATTCCTGGTTCCTTGCTCTAACCTCGGAAAGGAAGATGTAATTGAATACCTCAAGCAAAAGGAAGTCAATTTTGAATCCGCAGTCATGTACAAGTCGGTTTCAAGTGATCTCTCTGATCTCCGGGATATCTTCTATGATATGCTGATCTTCTTTTCCCCACAGGGAATTGAGTCTTTGTTTGAAAACTTTCCTGATTTCCAGCAAAACAATACACGCATAGCCGTCTTTGGAAATATTACCGCTAAGGCTGCCGAAGAACATCAACTCAATATTGATGTTGTAGCACCTGCTCCCGGTATTCCTTCGATGTCGATGGCACTGGATAAGTACCTGCAGGAATCCAATAAGTAAAGGGGATTTCTTTTCCTACTGGAGCAACTTAGTTTTCTTCAAATTGTTGATGGTGACATGATTGCAACATCAAGGCCTCTGCTGATTGAAACATTGCAACATAAACTGTTGCATGACCCCTTGCCCGGAGCGTCTTCGCATTCAAAAATGGCACATGCGGTTAGAAGAGTTGATCCCGTTCAGGATATCGCGACCACCAGGGATGCAGCAGTTTTACTAACCCTTTTCGAAAAAGACCCTGGCGACTGGCATCTGATTTTTATTAGGAGAGCATCTTCTCATCACCAGGATAAACATGCCGGACAGGTTGGTTTTCCCGGAGGTAAAAGGGAGCAATCCGATCCTGATCTCATGTATACCGCGCTCAGGGAGACCGAAGAGGAGATTTCTATCGACCTTTCAGGAATCGACGTCCTGGGGCCCCTCAGCCCACTTTATATCACTGTCAGTAAATTTCTTGTGCATCCTTATCTGGCCTATTGCTGGAAAACGCCTCAATTGATGCGTCAGGAAAGTGAGATCGAAGAAATCCTTGAGATTCCATTGGCTGCTTTCCTTCAGCCTGCTTCAAGGATAGAGACACGGATCAACCTCACTTCTGGCATTATCCTCAACCACGTTCCTTCATTCCAGGTCAACGGACAGGTTATCTGGGGCGCGACAGCTATGATTCTGAGCGAATTCCTTGATATCCTTCCGGTTGAAATGCCCTGAGCAGAGTACATTTCCGTATTTTGTGACCCTGCATGGAACAGATACAGCCTATCACAGCCTACCAGCCTAAACATCATATTCGGATCGTTACGGCAGCCTCCCTTTTCGATGGACACGACGCCGCGATCAACATCATGCGCCGGATCATGCAGCGGTCTGGAGCAGAGATTATCCATCTCGGTCACAACCGCAGTGCAAAGGAAATCGTAGATACTGCCATCCAGGAAGATGCTCAGGGTATCGCGCTGACGTCCTATCAAGGTGGTCATAATGAGTATTTCAAGTACATCTTTGATATGCTCAAGGAAAGAGGAGCTGGTCATGTGAAGATTTTTGGTGGTGGAGGAGGAACAATCCTTCCTCAGGAAATCGAAGCATTACAAGCCTATGGTATCACCCGGATCTATACGCCAGATGATGGACGCCACATGGGCCTGCAAGGCATGATTAATGATGTATTGCAACAATGTGATTATCCACTAGGAGAAAATGTAAACGGCGAAGTAAAAAAGATTTCAAAAAAAGATCATTTATCGATCTCACGCCTGATCACCGCGGTGGAAAATTTTCCGGATGCAAACCAACATTGGATAGAAACGATAACTGCTGATGCAAAAGATTCCACGGTTCCCGTACTCGGTATTACGGGTACAGGTGGCGCAGGTAAGTCAAGTATGATCGATGAAATCATCCGACGCTATTTACTCGATTTTCCAGACAAGGATCTTGCAGTGATTTCTGTAGACCCCAGTAAGCGAAAGACAGGAGGTGCACTCCTCGGAGATCGCATCCGAATGAATGCACTGATATCACCACGTGTATACATGCGTTCACTTGCTACCCGCCAGGCAAATCTCGCGTTATCCAAACATATCAAACAGGCTGTAGACATCCTAAAGGCCGCCGCCTTTGACCTGATCATCCTCGAGACGTCGGGTATAGGACAGTCAGACACAGAGATCGTTGATCATGCGGATATGTCGCTCTACATCATGACACCTGAATTTGGTGCGGCATCTCAATTGGAGAAAATCGACATGCTCGATTTTGCAGATGTGATTGCCATCAATAAGTTTGACAAGCGTGGAGCGCAGGATGCTTTGCGCGATGTCCGTAAACAATACAAGCGCAATCATGAATTGTGGGACGTGGCAGATGATCAGATCCCTGTGTTTGGTACGATTGCTTCTCAGTTTAATGACCCCGGCACCAATGCACTGTATAAAAAAATCATACAGGTACTCGAAACCAAAACAAGTATAGAATTTAAGAGCACCGTTCAGTTTAAGACCGGGGAAAGTGAGAAAATCTATATCATACCTCCACATCGCGTTAGGTATCTTTCCGAAATAGCGGATAGTAATCGCAAATACGATACCTGGGCAAAAGGGGAAGCGGATAAGGCTGCCCTTTTATATGCATTGAAGGAATCAGGTGCCCATTTTGAAAGCAAAGGCTCTGCAGAAATGAAGGAGAGTCTGCATAAAGAATTTGAAAGACTGAAGCAGGATGTGCATGGTGATGTATGGCGATGGCTCGAAGAATGGCCGGAGATCCGTCATCAGTATGTCGATGATGATTATTCCTACAAGGTCAGGGATAAAGTGATCAAAGTCGATACGTATGTTCGTTCACTTTCAGGTACACGCATTCCTTTAGTGGCGCTACCTTCTGCTAAAGACTGGGGTACATTGGTCAATTGGGTCACGCAGGAAAATCTGCCTGGCCGTTTTCCATATACCGCTGGTATTTATCCATTCAAGCGAAAGGGTGAAGACCCAACGAGGATGTTTGCAGGTGAAGGCGGGCCGGAGCGCACCAATAAACGTTTTCATTACGTCTCAAAAGGGATGCCTGCAATCAGATTGTCTACAGCTTTTGACAGCGTGACCTTGTATGGTGAAGACCCGGATGAGCGTCCGGATATCTATGGTAAAATTGGAAACGCAGGTGTAAGTATTTGTTCGCTGGACGATGCTAAGCGACTCTATTCCGGTTTTGATCTCTGCGATCCAAAGACTTCGGTATCGATGACGATCAATGGACCGGCTGCGACGATATGCGCGTTTTTTATGAATGCAGCCATTGATCAGCAGTGTGAATTGTACATCAAAGAACACAAGCTCGAGGTAGAAGTAGAAAAAGCTTTCCAACGAAAATATGATCAGCACGGATTTCCACGCCCTGCATACGATCAGGAAATACCTGATGGAAATAATGGCCTGGGATTGATGTTGCTCGGGTTGTCGGGTGATGAAGTTTTGGAACCTGCGATCTATAACAACTTAAAAGCAAAAGCACTTCAGTCTGTTCGCGGTACGGTGCAGGCAGATATTCTCAAAGAAGACCAGGCACAGAATACGTGTATATTCTCAACAGAGTTTTCGTTGCGATTGATGGGGGATATGCAGGCTTATTTTATTGATGAGAATATTCGGAATTTTTATTCTGTCTCCATTTCTGGGTATCACATTGCTGAAGCAGGAGCTAATCCAATCACCCAGCTTGCCTTCACCCTTTCCAATGGATTTACGTTTGTTGAATACTATTTGTCGAGAGGATTAGCCATTGATGATTTTGCACCGAACCTCTCTTTTTTCTTTTCCAACGGCGTTGATCCGGAGTATGCCGTCATAGGCAGGGTAGCGAGACGAATCTGGTCCAAGGCGATGAAGTATAAATACAATGGAAATGATCGCTCACAAAAATTGAAATATCATATCCAGACCAGTGGCCGCTCACTGCACGCCCAGGAGATTTCATTCAATGACATCAGGACTACCTTGCAGGCACTGTATGCCATCTATGACAACTGCAATAGTCTTCACACCAATGCCTATGACTAAGCGATCACAACACCTACAGAAGAAAGTGTGCGCAGGGCCATGGCGATCCAGCTTATCATTAATCATGAATTAGGTCTTGCCAAAAATGAAAACCCCTTGCAAGGTGCATTTATCATCGAAGAGTTGACAGATCTTGTTGAAGAGGCAGTTCTCGCGGAGTTTGATCGTATCACGGAACGAGGTGGCGTGCTCGGAGCGATGGAAACGATGTATCAGCGCAGTAAGATCCAGGAAGAAAGTCTTTACTACGAGACGCTTAAACATTCAGGTGAGTTTCCAATCATTGGTGTCAACACCTTCCTTTCCAAGGATGGTTCGCCGACAATCCTGCCGAAAGAAGTCATCCGGTCAAATGAAGAAGAGAAGGTAGACCAGATCAAGCGCCTGAATCATCTGCATGCAGCTAATAGCAACACAGCAGATGATGTACTGAAACAATTGCAGGAGGTAGCGATTGAAAATGCCAATACATTTGCAGCCTTGATGGATGTCGTCAAGAAATGTTCATTGGGACAAGTGACACACGCCTTGTACGAGGTGGGCGGGCAGTACAGGAGGAATATGTAGTAGAGACGCGATTTATCGCGTCTCCGGGGCGTACAAAATGAGATGGATAAATCGCGTTTGTGCGACCGAAAAAAGATCAGCCCTCCGAAAATTTCTTACATAGTTTTGGAAATTTGTTTTTCTGGTTATCACCAACTTCTTGCCAGTCAATATTATGCCTACCTTAGCCTTAGCCTCCGCCTTAGCCTTTTATTTTCAAGGCATTTATTTATCAATTGTCCGCAGCCACTCTCTGATGACAGCCTGCAAAACCTTTTTCTTTGATTTGGCATCTTTAAGGTCTTGAATGATGGCGATCCTTCTTCCATCTTTATACTCGCCTGTCAAAAACCCTGTCGTATCATTGACCCTCGCTCCGCTGGGGAAGACCATCATGATACGGCCCTTGTACAGATTGAAGACCACGATCTCCCGCTTGTATTCCTTCGGATTGAAGGGTTTCATCTCGCCGGTATAATAACAGCATGGGTTGTTCCATTTGATATGCTCACCGATTGATTTATCTGTGCTGAGGATCATCTGACGCAGGGTCTCTACAATAGGCGCTAATGCAGGGTCAAGCGCCTGGATGTGTGCCGTAACCTGCTCCTGGTCAGATAGCGTGGATTTTACCATGGGGTTAATTTTGCTCTTGCAGATGTGAATTCAGTGCCGAAGATAAGCATATATAAAAGTTTGTGCATCGATAGGGGTAATACCCAGCAATTCCAATTTAGGTCACCTATTATTTTGTGAATGCTTTTTGCATCACGACAAAAGTATTCGGGACCAGTGACAACGGTTTGTCAGCAGGTATTTAACATTCTCGGATTTTTACAGAATATTTTCATAATCGATGATTTATAGTGCATGGAAGGTCATATGCGCTTCTTACCTCAGTAAATTGTTAATTTTCGTCTTATGAAATGGCTGCTGTACCTTTTACTGATTGGATTTGCGATCCTGGTTGCCTGCATCGGGTATAGGCCTGCTTCGGGTCAAACGTATGATACAGAGCATGTTGTTTATTATCCTTCCTCCAAACCCTGCACACGTTGGTGGTGGTTTGCAACAGAAATCAGGAAGCCAGATATACGGTCTCAGCTGGACTGGGCAAAAGAAATGAATTTTGGCGGAGTTGAAATCGCATGGATTTATCCATTGTACAGATACCAGGATATGTATGCCAGGAAGTATAACCGCCATTATCCTAAAGATACCACAGCACAGAAATGGTTAAGTACAGAATGGTCTGAAATGGTCGCGTATACCAAGTTGTATGCAGACTCCATCGGTTTGTCCTGCGATTTTACTTTTGGAAGTGCATGGCCTGTGGCAGGAAGTAATATTGAAAAAGTGAATCGAACACAGATTTATGGAGATCCATTTTTTCGTCAGGCGCTTACTTTTTCATGGACGTACCCTGACACCCAATGGGTCATCAATCACCTCGATAGTAAGGCATTCGAGCAATTCGCAGATCCTGTTGGTCAGGCGCTGCAGCCAGCACTGAAAGGAAGTAAATCAGCATTGTTTACGGATTCATGGGAGATCAAGCTCAACGCTACCAATAAAATCTGGACAACTGGTTTTGATATCTCGTTTGCAAATACATTCGGGTACGATATCATACCTTTTATGGAAGCGGGCCTTGACTCTTTTCCGGATGTTCGCTACGACTATATGTTGCACTTGGATGAATATGTAACAAATGGTTTTTATAGACCGTTTGTGCAGAAATGCAAGGAACTTGGGGCTTGGTCAAGGGTTCAATGTTTATCCGCACCCGCAGATGTGATGACGACGTATTCCCTGGTGGATATTCCGGAGACGGAAGCGATGTTGAACAATCCAAATTTTTCCAGGATTGTCAGTTCTTCGGCTTGTCTTTCTTCTAAACCCATGGTCTCTAGTGAAACATTTACCTGCATGTATGGGTTTCCGGCCACCTATCTGCGTCAGGAGCAGACAGCTGATCTCAAGCTTGTAGCGGATGCGCTATTTGCACAAGGTGTTAATAAGCATTTTTATCATGGCATGCCATATCAACCGTTAGGCTCTGACACAATAGATTTTTTTGCAACCACATATTTCGGACCGGGAGGAAGCCTCACTCCTGAGTTGCCAGCCTTCAATGCGTATATGGAGAAAGTCTCCGGTCTCATGCAACGGGGAAGGACCTATAGTGATGTCGCTGTGTACATACCCTATGAAGATGGTGTGATGAAAGGCGCTTATCCTCCGGAAAAACAAAGAGTATGGGTGTGGGGAGAATATGAATTGAGATATATCCATCCGCCGGAAGAAATATCGGGTTATCACCCATTGTGGATCAA
>JANNSS010000005.1:0-29376 GCA_031402955.1 Saprospiraceae bacterium | reverse complement strand
CCAGAAATTTCACGCTTCTATGGTATCCTGATCAAAATGTACTTCATCGATCACAACCCACCCCATTTCCATGCAGAATATGGGGAGTTTCGGGCAGAGTACAACATTAAGACTTTAGAAATCATTGATGGGAAACTACCTGGGCGTGCAAATGCGTTAGTTCTGGAGTGGGCTTCGATACATCGCGATGAACTCCTGGACAACTGGGAAAAAGCGCAACAAGCTGAAAGACTGAAAAAAATACGACCTTTGGACTAATATGAATATTGTAAAGGAATATAAAGTTTTAAATGACTACAGGATATGGCTCCGGTTCGGGGATGGTTTTGAAAGTACCATCCATCTAAAACCATTATTGAACAGAGGTATAGCCATTGAACTTTTGGATACTACTGAATTTAGTAAAGTTGATATTGAATCAGGCGGGGGATTAGCTTGGGAAAATGGTTTTGATATATGCCCTAACTCTCTAAGAGAACTTGCCGAACAAAAAGTACACATGGCATGACACTAGCTATTCGAAATGGCGGATTTCTAGATGAGTAAAGATGCTTGCTTTGACACAATGTATACATTTCTAATGATGAATATCATGAACGCCTCTGTGTGCGGCTTCTGCTGTTACCCCTCTCCATACCCCACCCCTTCCAAAAACAACCCCTCCGCTGGCACACTCCAGGCATGAGGTAATAAGGACTGATGATCGAGGGATTCTTTTAATTCAGCTATCGTGATTTTGCCGAGCCCTGCATTGACGCATGACCCTACGATCAATCGGACCATGCCGCGGAGGAAACGATTTGCTTTAATTGCATAAACAGCATCGTCTTCAGTGAACCTCCAGACTGATTCTTTCAATACACATCTGAAATGGTCCGCATCGGAACCGGTTTTACAGAAGGGTTTGAATTGATTGTATTGCAGTAGCAATGCAGCAACTTCATGCATCAAGGCATGATCCAGTGGTGCATGCTGATGCAGATACCACGAGGTTGTCGTGCGAAAAGGATCTTTGTTGAAATGAATGTAGTAGCGGTATTGACGCTCTACTGCATCGAATCGCGCGTGAAAAGTTGGTGCGACTTCCGTGATGCTGTGGATGGCAATGTCATGTGGCAGTATAGCATTCAGATGATAGACCACTTTGTCACTCAATGACACATCTAACACATCTGCATGCGCTACATAAAAGCGGGCATGCACTCCGGTATCCGTTCTTCCACAGCCGGTGATCTCAACGGGTTGACGGAGGATGGTGGCAAAGGCTTCTTCGATGGACTGCTGGACAGAAGGGTCATTGGGTTGGCGCTGCCAGCCGCAGTAGGCGGTGCCGAGGTAACTGAGGTGGATACGCCAACGCATGGGGCAAAGATGGGGATTTCGTTGCACACGAAGCGTGGGGATTCGTGTTACTTTTTTCATTGCTAAAAAAGTAACCAAAAAATCTAGTCGCGCTAAAAACTCGCTTATTCATTCTAGCATTTATTTAGCTTTCTGGTCTGCTGGCACGCTTGTTCGGGTTTCAATTCGGTTTCTCTCATTTGTAGAGCCCCATAGAGTCCTGTCATAGCACGAAACCGATCATTATCGCGGCTCAGACAATTTATCGCGACGGATGGGTGCCGATTCGAAGTGATTTCTTAAAAAGAAATTGGAAACTTTCGAAATTATATAGACAGATTTTTACCCCCATTCAGGGGGCCAGGGGGGAGAGGATTTCGTTGCACACGAAGCGTGGGGATTCGTCTTACTTTTTGCATTGCCCAAAAAGTAACAATGGTTCGACCTGCACTCGCTCAACCCTGTGCTACAGCTCACCAACCAATGCTAGTCGCTCAAAAAACTCGCTTAATGCGTGGTTCAATAGCTTGGTTTCCTTTTCTGCTTGCACGCCTGTTCGCTTTTCATGTTTTGTTTCTTGATCATGATTTGACATCATGAGTCATGTTATTACACGAAACAAATCTTCCTCGCTGCTCGGACAGTTTTGAGCGACAGAGGGTTGCCGATTCGAGATGATTTTTTTATCGTTTCATAATGGATTAGTTATAAACAAGTCCCCTTTCAGGGGATTTAGGGGTAAACGAAAAATTCTCGCAGCTCAGACAATATAGCGCGACAGTCCTATGCCGATTCGAAATGATTTTGTGCTAACGGCTCGTACAGTTAAGCGAGACAGTCTCATGCCGATCAGACGTGAATATATTAACCTAATACAAAATAGGTCCCCTTTAGGGGATTTAGGGGTAAAGAGCTTACGCTGCCTTCAACTTCTTCAGGTGGACTTTGTCCAGTTTTGATTTCGCAAAACGAAGATCAACCTCAAAGGTCTTGATATCTTTCTTGGAAGGGAGATCAAACATGGTGTCCATCAGAATGGCTTCGCAGATGGAGCGGAGACCGCGCGCGCCAAGTCCAAAATCAATGGCTTTTTGAGCGATGTAGTCAATAGCGCCATCGGTGATGGTCAGCTTTACGCCTTCGAGTTCGAATAGTTTCCGGTATTGCTTGACGAGCGCATTCTTTGGCTCGGTCATGATGCGGATCAATGTCTCCTTATCAAGCGGCTCGAGATAACCGAGTACTGGCAGACGACCTACGAGCTCAGGGATCATACCGAATGTCTTGAGGTCTTTAGGAGAGACGTATCGGAATAAGTTTTCCTTATCCATTGCTTTTTCCTCCTGGTTACCAAAGCCGATCACATTGGTGTTGAGACGACGTGAAATGATTTTTTCAAGCCCATCAAAAGCACCGCCGGCAATGAAGAGAATATTTTGTGTATTCACCTTGATCATCTTCTGCTCCGGATGCTTGCGCCCACCTTGCGGAGGCACTAGTACATCTGTGCCTTCGAGAATCTTAAGCATGGCTTGTTGCACTCCTTCACCCGAAACATCACGCGTGATGCTCGGGTTATCACTCTTGCGGGCGATCTTATCGATCTCATCGATATACACGATGCCGCGCTGCGCTGCTTCAACATTATAATCACACACCTGCAGCAGGCGTGCCAACATACTTTCTACATCCTCTCCGACATATCCTGCTTCTGTAAAAACAGTAGCATCCACAATCGCAAACGGAACATCGAGCATACGCGCAATTGTTTTTGCAATCAAGGTCTTACCTGTACCTGTCTGCCCGACCAACATGATGTTGGATTTTTCAAGCTCTACTTCATCAACACCTGAACTGCGGATACGCTTATAGTGATTGTACACTGCAACACTTATAAAACGCTTTGCTTCATCCTGCCCTATCACATACTGATCAAGGTATTTTTTAATCTGATGCGGGGTGATATGTTCAGGAACGTCAAAGCCATCATCTTTCTTCTTCGTCTTTCCTTCCTGCTCGTACAATTCCTGCTTGACAATGTCGTATGCCTGCTCAACACAAAGCTCACAGATGTGGCCTTCAATCCCTGCAATGAGGATCAACGCTTCCTTTTTATCCCTTCCACAGAAAGAACAGCCAAACTGGTCATCACTCGTCTTCATATCACAGGCATTTATACAATTTCAAAAAAAAACTTACTTGCTCCTGGTCAGCACTTCGTCTACCAAACCATAGTCTTTGGCTTCGGTAGCGGTCATCCAGTTGTCGCGATCTGAATCCTTTTCAATTTCTTCAAAGGTCTTGCCTGTATGCTTGGCCATGATGTCATACAATTCATTCCGCATGCTCTTGATCAGATTGTAGGAAATCTCCATATCTGAAAACTGACCTTGCATACCTCCACTTGGCTGATGTATCATCACGCGGCTATGTGGCAGACATGTACGTTTGCTCTTCGTACCAGCGCAAAGCAGCACTGCACCCATCGACGCGGCAAGTCCTGTGCAGATCGTGCCTATCTCTGGAGAAACGTATTGCATGGTGTCATAGATGCCCAGACCGGAAATAACTGATCCACCCGGGCTGTTGATAAACATCTGGATATCCCGCTTGTTGTCAGTCGATTCGAGGAAAAGGAGCTGGGCCTGGATCACATTGGCTACATAGTCGTTGACCGGTACACCCAGGAATATAATCCTGTCCATCATCAGCCTGGAGAATACATCCATGCCTACGACATTCATCTGGCGTTCCTCAATGACCTGAGGTGTAAAACCTTGAATGTCAGGTACTGAAGTCCGCATATACCGGTCGAGATCGGCGCTGGAAATACCGGCATGCCTGGTAGCGTATTTATAAAACTCGTTTGGATTGCTCATGTTTGAAAAGAGGTTATTGATTAGTGCACTAAATTAATGGTATTACCCATGCTAATGTTCATGTTGATCATGAGAATGTTTGTGATCATGATCGTGGTCATGGTGGTGATCATGGTCTCCGTGATCAAATAATACGTGGTGGAGGTCATGGAAGGATTTTTCAAACTCGTCCATCGAAACCTCTTTCTCCACAAACTGGTATTTTGGAAGTAGCTGCCTGAAAACCACGTCTTCGAGGGCGTTTTCCTTCATAGTACTCATAAAATATTCGTTGGCATACAGCTGATCCATGAGCTTTTTGATATCTGTCTGCATGTAGTTGACATTCTGGACGATCCAGTTGGTCACCTGGCGCTGAATGTCCTTTTCAGTCACTTCCAGCGCTTCCTGATCAGATATCCTGGTGAGAAGCAAGGACCATTTTGCATCGCGGAAGAGATGTCTTGCTTCACGGGAGCCGGCTTCAATCTGTTTTTCACGCTGTTGGTTGACCCATTTAAACAGGAATCCTTCAGGTATTTCGAATGGATTGGCATTCAGCAGCGTCTGCCTGACCACCATCTTTTTCATATCGGTAGCCTGTGTCTCCAGGTTCTCCGTTTCTCTTTTCTCCAGGAAGATGCGGAATTCAGCTTCGTCTTCCATTTGCTTGCCGGTAAACTTGGTTAACTGTTCACCTGTAAGTTCTGTATCCTGGGGCCTTTGTATTGAGGTAATGGTTAGTTTGTAATGGAGCGGAGATCCAGGATTTGGGTCTTCTTCCAGATGAAGGGTATTCTTTACAATGACCCCTCTTTCATATCCAAGGAATTTTTGAAGATCCACATCGAGGGTCGATGCTTCTTGAAGACCGATGAGCTGCGTTTTTGCTTCACCCTGGATGCGTTCGAGATCTACGACGGTTTCTTCCAAGATATGCTCAACACTGCCGTCTTCGTTGATTTTCGCAAGGCTTACACCTACACGGTCATGAAGTTCAACTGAGCCACCGGATACTGGCACTTCCTGGCCGAAGACACGTCTGTAGCGGATGATTTCCTCATCAATTGCAGCCTGATCAACCGTAGGAATGATGACATCCAGTGGGGTATCAAGATGATATTGAAGGTCAAACACGGGTTTAAGGCCCAGGTCGAAAACGAAGGTGTAGTCGGATTTGGATTTAGCATCAAAATCGATGGGTTCGGCATCATCGGACATCATGGGTGAGCCAAAAAAGCCGATTTTTTCATCATCTAAGTAGCCGAATAACTTTTCATTAAGGAGGCCATTGACGGTCTCTTCCAACATCCCTTTACCATACATTTTGGTCAGGACACTTTTGGGTGTTTTTCCTGACCTGAAACCTTTGATAGCGACTTTTTTGCTGTATTTCTTGATATTCTCGTCCAGTTTAGGACCATAATCGGCATATTCAATCACAAGGGTCATCCTTGCATTGAGGTCATCCAAGCGTTTAAAATCAATTTTCATCCTGCTATATCCTGTTTAAAATAAGAATGCGTAGTTGGCGAAGTAAAGACGAATGGCAGCCTTCATTTTTGCGTATCTGCCTGAGAATCAAGGCAACCCACCCAAATGCGGGATTGCCTGAAGAAGGAAAATTCATCCTTTTTGAAAAGAGTGCGGGTGGAGGGACTCGAACCCCCAAGCCTTGCAGCACTAGATCCTAAGTCTAGCGCGTCTACCAATTTCGCCACACCCGCTCAATTCAAAATGGCTGCAAATGTAGGGAAATATTAAATGAAAAATAAGCCTCCAGACCTATTCTTCGCCTCCTTTTTCCCTTGACTATCCATTAACTAACTTGGCATACTTTTGTTATTACCTTGTGAACATATGCCTCACATAGCCTCAGGCCTGACCGAAAGCGAACAGTTGGCCCTTCAACGCGAGTACAGAAGGTTGATGAAGGCTTTGCCTGCCCCACTCGATGAAACCGACAAAAAGAATCTTCGCAAGGCTTTTGAACTAGGTCTGGAAGCCCATGCTAAACAACGCCGTAAAAGTGGTGAACCCTATTTTTTCCATCCCATAGAAGTTGCCAGAATTTGTGTCGTCGAAATAGGCCTTGGACCTACTGCCGCAGTCTGTGCACTTCTCCATGATGTCGTAGAGGATACCGATGTCACAATGGAGGACATCAAACGCGAATTTGGAGATAAGATCGGACATATCGTTGATGGACTGACAAAACTTGATGGTCTCTATAATGTACCTTCCGAACAAGCTGAAAACTTTAAAAAGGTACTATCCACACTTGTTGAAGATGTAAGGGTTGTATTGATAAAGATTGCAGACAGGCTTCACAACATGAGGACGATTGCTCCGATGCCAAAGAATAAGCAACTGAGCATCGCTGCAGAAACGGATTATATCTATGCGCCCCTCGCCCATCGGTTAGGACTCTACAATATAAAGTCTGAACTCCAGGATATTATCCTGCGCATACAGGAACCGGAGACTTACGAGGAGATTGAACAAAAGCTGACTGAAGGTGACCTGCAACGCAAACGGTATATCCGGGAGTTTATCAAACCACTGAAGGAAAAACTTGATGAGCTGGGATTTGATTACAGGATTGTAGGCCGGCCGAAGTCCATTTCTTCCATCTATAATAAGGTCAAAAAGAAACAAGTCCCTTTTGAAGAAATTTATGACCTGTTTGCGATCCGGATCATCCTCAATGTACCACCGGAAAAAGAAAAGTCAACCTGTTGGTTGGTCTACAGCATCCTTACCGAAACACATCAGCCTATCCCTGAAAGGTTGAAAGATTGGATTACGACACCAAAATCAAACGGATACGAATCGCTGCACACAACGGTGATCGGACCTAAAGGCCGCTTCGTTGAAATCCAGATCAGAACCGAGCGAATGGATGAAATCGCAGAGCGAGGATTTGCAGCGCACTGGAAATATAAGAACGTTAATACGCAGCAATATATCTACGAAAACTGGCTGGACAACATCCGCGATATGCTGGATGATACCCATAAAGATGCACTTGAATTCCTCAGTGACTTCCGCACTAATCTTTATGCAGAAGAGCTTTATGTATTTACACCAAAGGGCGATCTGAAAGTGATGCCTAAAGGTGCTACTGCCCTTGATTTTGCCTTTGCCATACACACTGACATTGGTTATCATTCCAGTGCGATCAAGATCAATAACAAGCTGGTGCCGATGGGGTATAAACTCCAGAATGGTGACCAGGTAGAAATCATCACCAGTCGAAACCAGAAGCCGAATGAGGAATGGTTGCGCATGACCGTTACAGGTAAAGCACGAGCCAAAATCCGAACAGCCCTCAAAGAATCAAAGAAGGTACAGTCTGAGGACGGCATGGAAAAACTCGAGCGTAAGCTGCGCGGATTGAAAGTGGACCTTGAGGAAAATGTAGACTTTATAGCAAAACACTTCGGCTATAACTCCAGGCTCGATTTATATTATGACATCGCCATCGGGCATTTTGATCTGGTCCATTTAAAAGAGCTTGAAATAGAAGGAGGAAAACTGGTTGTTCCCATCAAGCAACTTCCGCGCACAGGTGTTACAGACACTGAACCCTCTACTTCTCCTGCTTTTGGAAAAGACCTTATTCAGCCTCGCATCAGCATTGGGGGAGAAGATGCGGAGCAATATAAATACGCATTGGCCACTTGCTGCAATCCGGTCATTGGCGATGATATTTTTGCTTACGTGACGTCCAATGCAGGTGTAAAAATCCATCGGATTAATTGTCCTAATGCCACGCATCTGATGGCTAGTTATGGCTACCGCGTGCAGAAAGCCGAATGGGTGACATCAGGCAATGTACAATCTGTGGTCAACCTGAAAATAACCGGAGTAGACAGTGGTCCAGGTGTCATCGAGCGCGTGACCAATAAGATCAGTTCAGGATTAGGCATCAATATCCGTTCGTTGAGTATTGAAGGAAAAGAAGGTTATTTTGAAGGAAAGGTATCGTTGGTGGTCAGCAATAAAAACCAATTGAACATGGTCATCCGATCCTTAAAAAATTTACAAGGCATTTCATCTGTATATCGTGAAAACTGATTCAATGAGTCCTATAACATCAAAGATTCCTATTGCCGGCAGGGCTTCATTTGAAGAAGTGAAAGAAATCTTCTCTGCGCACCTGGAAGCACATCATCTGCGTCGCACACCTGAACGCTACGCTATCCTGGAAGAAATCTACAGCCGCTCTGATCATTTTGATGCAGAGGCGCTGTATATCCACATGAAAAATTCCAATTACAGGGTTAGCCGCGCCACTGTATACAATACGCTCGAACTCCTGGTTAGTTGTGACCTCATTACCAAGCACCAGTTTGGCAAGAACCTCACGCAATATGAAAAGTCCCACGGCTTTAAGCAACATGATCATCTTATCTGCGTGGATTGTGGCAAGGTAGTTGAATTTTGTGATCCGCGCATCCAGCAGATCAAGACGACGATGGGTGATTTGCTTAATTTCAAGGTACTGTATCATGATCTTAATCTTTATGGGAGGTGCAAAGGAGGCTGTGTTAAGTGATGCTTCGACCTGCATTCTCGCAGCCTTGTGCTACAGCTCAGCAACCAAGTGAAAAGTGAAGAGTGAAAAATGGTCCTGTAGAGGGAGTGTTTACCTGCCGTTATAAACGGCTATACAGAAAAATCCATTGAACATGTTTTCTTTGATTTGTCATACGCGGACTTAGGTCAACCTAAGCCCAACTTTGATTTCTTTTAAACGAAATATAGGTCCCCTTTAGGATTTTACCTGCCGTTGAAAACGGCTGCACAGACTTGTGCATGGAACATGACTTCTTTGATCTGACGTACGCGATCTTAAGTCAACTTAAGCTCAACTTCTCTTTTTTTTAAAACGATAAAGGTCCCCTTCAGGGGATTTAGGGGTATAGCTCGGACTTAAGTCAACTTAAGCTCAACTTCTCTTTTTTTTAAAACGATAAAGGTCCCCTTTAGGGGATTTAGGGGTCAACTTTTCATTTTTCACTTTTCACTCTTCACTCTATACTCTTCACTATATTTGCGGTTTGGGGCCGTGAGCCCTTTATTTTATTCAGATAGCATCAAATGGCTGTAGACGTATTGTTGGGACTCCAGTGGGGAGATGAAGGAAAAGGTAAAATCGTGGACTACCTGGCTCATAAATATCAGATCGTAGGAAGGTTTCAGGGTGGGCCAAATGCAGGCCATACATTGTGGATCGACGGAAAAAAGACAGTACTTCATACGATACCGTCCGGTATTTTTCATGAGCACCTTGTCAATGTCATAGGGAATGGTGTCGTCATCGACCCTACGACCCTGATGAAAGAGATCGATGCGCTTGAGGCCGGCGGAAATGAAGTCCGCAGTCGTCTCCGCATTGCAAAAAAAGCCCATCTCATCCTGCCTACGCACAAGCAGTTGGACATGGCTTCTGAGGCGTCGAAAGGAGAGGCGAAAATCGGCTCTACCCTTCGTGGCATCGGCCCATGTTATATGGACAAAACCGGAAGAAACGGCCTGCGTATCGGGGATATCCTGAGTGCTGACTTTGATAAAAAATATCAATCCCTCAAGGAAAAACACCTTCACCTGTTGAAGGTCTATCCTGAAATAACTTTTGAACTTCAGGCTGAAGAAGAAAAGTGGTTTGACTCCATCGCCCGCATCCGGGAACTGGAGCTGATTGATGCTGAATACTATGTCAATGAGCGTCTGAAAGCCGGTGATTCCATCCTGGCGGAAGGCGCTCAGGGTATGATGCTGGATATTGATTTTGGCACCTATCCTTATGTGACTTCCTCTAATACTATTTCCTCAGGTGTTTGCAGTGGACTTGGTGTCCCTCCCTCTTCTGTCAGAGAAGTTATCGGGGTGACAAAAGCATATTGTACCCGCGTAGGATCCGGTCCATTTCCTTCTGAACTCACAGATGATGAAGGCGAGAGAATTCGGATCGCTGGAAATGAATTCGGCAGCACTACCGGAAGACCAAGACGTTGTGGCTGGCTGGATATC
The DNA here is from genome assembly GCA_031402955.1 of Saprospiraceae bacterium. Taxonomy (GTDB): domain Bacteria; phylum Bacteroidota; class Bacteroidia; order Chitinophagales; family Saprospiraceae; genus Opimibacter. The sequence continues at coordinate 19,138 of JANNSS010000005.1, read as the reverse complement.
CCACAGCTGAAATACGCAACGATGATCACAGGTACTACACAGCTTGCCATCACCAAACTGGATGTATTGAATGCCTTTGAAATCATATCGGTCGCGGAGCAGTATGAAACAAAAGGTGGTCTAACGGATCAACTTCCATTTGATATCACTGAAGGCCTGCTTGGGGTTGCACACTCCCATCATACAGGATGGATGCAGGATATCAATACAGATTCATATGATGGCCTTCCTAAGGCAGTAAAACAGTATCTCCATTATCTTGAAAAACAACTTGGATTACCTGTGGTATTTGTTTCCACCGGACCAGGAAGAGAGGAATTGATCGTCCGCTAAGACAGGTATTTGATTTAGTTTTTTTGCGCTTTGATGATATATTGGTAAGCGAGGGATTCGTCATCAATCGCCAGCAAGGTATATCCTGCTTCTTTCAGTTCCTTCTCGACATCTTTTACATCAACGCGTTCATCAATAGAAGGTCCGAAAGGCGTTTCTTTCTTCTTGAAATCGATGATGATGACGTGGCCACCGGCACGGATGGCTTCCTTTAGCTTTGAAAAGTAAGCCACCCTGTCCTGAATGTATGAATACGTATTGACGAGGAGCACGATGTCAACTTCGTTTGGGTTGAGCTTTGGATCATTCGCTTCGGCCTGTCTGATGATCAATCTATTCCTGAGCTCAAGAGGGTATCTGGCTTTTTGTTCTTCCATCCATTGTATGGCCTTGGGGTCAATATCAATTGCAATGACAGTTGCGCCTTTATAAGCGATTCTGCGACTGAAGTAACCAGTCCCTGCCCCGAGGTCGGCCACCACTTTACCATCTACATTTCCAAGTTGCTGAATGACGAGATCCGGTTTTTGCCAGATGACACGGTCTGCACTTTCATACTGTTCCGCCTCATTCTCATAATCGCTACCAATGCCATGATTTTCTGATTCAGCAGATGGTGTATCGACGGTATCGCCTCCCTGTGTATTCCATTTGCAACCAGAGAGGGACAGCAGCGCAATCGCTGTAATGAGGATAAAAATTGGTTGCTTTTTCATGTTGTGAGCGCAAAGATACATGAGTCAGTCAAGTGGACAACTATTCTGGTCTCAGGCCACTTTTGATGGGACTGGCTTTGCATTTGTTTCCACAAATTTGATGATCTGACTTGCAATATCAACGCCAGTTGTGCCTTCAATGCCTTCAAGACCTGGAGATGCATTGACTTCGAGGATCAGCGGCCCTGTATTGGATCGCAGGATATCCACACCAGCGACTTCAAGGCCCATCAGTTGAGCAGCCCGAAGGGCGATCTCTTCTTCCTCACTGGTAATCCTGATTTTATGGGAGGACGCTCCTCTATGCAGATTTGATCTAAATTCTCCGTTCTGTGCGCTACGTTCCATGGCGGCCACCACTTGTCCGCCGACGATAAAGACCCGGACGTCTTTGCCTTTTGATTCCCCGATAAATCGTTGCAACAGAATTTCTTCCTTCAGTCTGATAAAGGCTTCGGCCACTGAAAGCGAAGCACTATGGCTTTCGCCGAGGATGACGCCCTGACCTTGGGTACTGTTGAGCATCTTGATGACAATGGGATATTCTTCACCGAGTAACCTCAGGGATGAATCTACATTATCCGGCATTGCAGTAAATACACTGTCAGGCACTGGAAGATGATTGGCGGCAAGATACTGGAGGGCTGTCCGTTTATCCCTGGAGCGAAGCAAAGCCTCTGTGCTGACGACAGTGAAAACACCCATCATTTCAAACTGTCGAACGACGGCTGCACCATAGCTTGTGACAGATGATCCGATCCTTGGAATGACCGCATCTGGCCTGCCTATAAATTCATTCTGGAAGCGGACGCCAAGTTTTCCACTAAGTATCGTCAGATCACATTGCAAGTGATCCACGACACGCACTGAATGTCCTCTTCGGCGCGCAGCCATCACGAGGCTATGGGTCGAATACAAGATGGGGCTCCGGCTTAAAATCAGAATTCGCATACGGTGGGAAGATAGTAAAACATCATCAATGCACTATAAAAAAATAGCCAATCCATCATGCGCCCGTTGCTTAAAACCTAAAGTTTATACACAAGTTACCAAGAGGTTTGCCGTTGCAGGAATTTGCTCCTGCAACGACCTGAATTCCTAACGAAATTCCTATGGAGAGTCTAAATTATAATTCTCATGGTCGCAGGAGCAAACAGTTCGACTCCGCTCACCACGACGCTCCTGCAACGGCCATGGTCTTTTGCTTAATGGATTATTATATGAAATTTGGGCAATTAAAAGTTGCGTATAAACGGTAGCGCATAAAACTGGGGTTGATTATCATAAAATGATACCTTCACCTGATGCAACTCAATGACAAACGAACGATCAATGGCTGGGCCTATTTTGACTGGGCCAACTCAGCATATTACCTGGTGATTTCCACCGCTATTTTCCCGATTTATTTTTCAAGTATCACCAATGAAAATATTTCCCTCTTCGGTGGGACCATCTCTAATACCGCGCTTTATTCCTTTTCCGTTTCAGCCGCCTATATCCTGATCGCCGTTCTATCTCCGCTCCTTTCAGGGATTGCAGATTACACAGGCCGCAGAATGTATTTTCTTAAAACCTTCACATTGATTGGGGCCATTGGTTGCATTGCCCTTTTCTTTTTTCAGTCGCCGCAAACGATGTGGATCGGCACAGCAGCATTTATCATGGGGACAATTGGGGCAGCAGGGGGATTGGTCTTCTATGATTCGTACCTGCCGCTCATCGCATCAGAAGATCAGTATGACAAGGTGAGTGCTAAAGGTTATTCTTATGGCTATATCGGAAGTGTTTTGTTATTGATCGTTTGCCTCGTTATGATCCAGAAACCTGAATGGTTTCACATCACCAATCCAACACTACCATCTCGTATTTCATTTGTACTGGTGGGTCTTTGGTGGATTGGATTTTCACAAATCACCTTCAACAGGCTGCCCGCAGATAAACCAATACCCCACCCTGTAAAACTTTTCTCCAAAGGATGGCATGAGCTGATGCTCGTGTGGCAGATTATCAAACAAGACAAACACACCAAGCGCTTCCTCGCATCCTACTTTTTCTACATCGCAGGAGTGCATACTGTGATTTACCTGGCTACACTGTTTGCAGATCGCGAACTTGGTTTCAAGGATTCTGAGTTGATCCTCACGATTCTCCTGTTACAATTAGTCGCCATTCCGGGAGCCCTTTTCTTTGCTTTTGTATCGAGGCGTAAAGGAAATAAATTCAGTCTGCTGATTCAACTTGTCATCTGGATGGTCATTTGTGTAGGCGCCTATGCCACTACCGAAAAATGGCATTTCTTCAGTATTGCCGGTCTTGTTGGATTGGTCCTTGGCGGTATTCAGGCGCTGTCCAGATCTACCTATGCAAAACTACTGGAGGACCAGAAAGAAGATCCCACCAGTTTTTTCAGCTTCCTCGATGTGCTTTCAAAAATTGCCATCGTATCAGGCACCTTTATTTTCGGGCTCGTCAATTCGATTACCGGCAATATGAGATATAGTGTACTTACCCTTGGATTGTTTTTTATCATCGGTTTCTTTATCCTGACCACTGTTGCAACATCAAGGATTAATACTTCCAACATAAATAAATGATTTCAGGATGGACTACTCCTGGAATTCGTAACATCCGAGGTCAGGCAGTAACAAGTCCCTTGCATTCCCATCCAGATCATCTGTCCATCCGGGTAACGGAACTCCTTTCTTTTCAGCCACTGACATTGTATCGAGATGATAATCGTCTTTAAACATATCTACAAACAAGGTATCGCCAAATGAATATTCGAAGCAATTGAAACAGATGGTCTCAAAAAAGGTAGGATAAATATCTGCATCCAGTAACTCATCCACGACGACCATATTGTTACGCATCTGCACATCCAGCAAACCCTGTCCTGGCATACCTGCATCCGCCATCCAAACTTCATCGGAAGAAGAGCCTATCAATATACTGTTGTTAATCCTGCCTGTAAACTGATTGAGTAGCACACCTTCCGAACAAAGCGGATCACTACAATAAAAATTATTCATCAGGATCGCTTCAGCATCGTTACCAAAACTTGCTACCGTACAATAGTTTATTTCATAGTTGCCACCAAAAGTCAGTGCGATGGATTGTCCGCCATTTTCATAAAACAGGGAGTTTGAAATATTTGCTTCAGCGTGCCGGGCATAAAAGCCCGGGCCTCCGGAATACGAAATACTGCTATAAGCTATGTCCACGGTAGAAGCGCTGTCAGCAATGATACCGGCATTAGCACTACTCATCTGCATGTAACTAAACTGGTGCGGGCCACTTTCGGGTCCCAGCCGGATACCTGCCCATGAGCCTACATGATCAGGTTCGATGCGGTCATCCCTGATGATCACCGGCGCTGTAGGTGAGCCCATCACCTTCAGCTTACCATCTGGTAATGTGTAGATGAGCCCTTCATTATAAATGCCTAATTGATTATTGGCGATACCTCCATGCACGTATAACCTTGCACCGGGTGGCAATACAAGCGTACAAGAATCGATAAGCAGTGTACCGTATAAAACATATGGCCGGGGGTCATCCCAGGTCACTTCACCCATATCACAAGTGAGCAAAGAAATCCGGTTAGGACTGTCCGGGCCGGGAATATAATTTGCATTTTGTCCCCAGGCGATCAGGGTGACTTCCTGTTCAGTGGTATTGGTGGTAAAGAGGATTTCTGCTTCGAGGATAAATGGGCTGACTGACAGTGGCTGATCAGGGTCAATCGTTGCTTCGGCAAATACATAAATGCTGTCTTCGGGAAGAATGTCAATATTGCGGATAATGTCTCCGGTATAACCGTCGACATTGAGCCTGAAGAATTGAGCATCCTTTCCTGTTACTTTAATCTCACTGACTCGAATGGATAATCCATGCGGGTTGTATATTTTAAAAAACCTGGTGACGGTGCTGACTTGGGTGAGGACGGTGTCAAATGTGAGCGTATCAATCTTGATCCTTAAGCTATCATTAGAGTCGGTGGTAAATTTCTCATCATAACAAGATGTAAGAAAAAGACCAGGTACCAGAAAAACAGAGGCCAGGAACAATACTCCTGTCCATCGGACAGCGCATCGATAATGGCATCTATTTAATAAAAAGGGTATTGTCACAGTCATGAATTTATCTCCTTGATCCGGTTTGCCTTTGCAGGAGCGCCGCACTGAGCGGAGCCGAAGTGTTTGCTCCTGCAACCAAATGAATACCAAACGAAATTCCAATTAAAATCCATTTTTGGAATTTCAATGGTTGCAGGAGCAAACGGTTCGACTTCGCTCACCGCACCGCTCCTGCAACGTCCATGGCCGCATAATCCTTAGGATATACGCTTAAATGGTAGTCTTGTTTTCAGGGGCGAAAATACTTCAATGCTTTTAAACGGTCATATCTGGTCCATTGGTATCTGCTTCCTGGAGGAGGATTACTTAAATATGTCAAGTGAATATGAATAAAGTACATATATGTTACTTTTACAACCATTCATCTCGCCCATGCATCCTCATCTCCTCATTGACGTGATCATCCCTGCCTATAACGAGTCTGCTTCGATAGGGAAAGTGATTGGGGATATTCCACGGGAGATCGTGAGGGATATCATCGTGTGTAACAACAACTCTACTGATGCCACAGCCTCTGTAGCTGCTGCTTCGGGTGCTATTGTCGTGGATCAGCCCTTGCGAGGTTATGGGAATGCTTGTCTGGCTGGCATGGCCTATATCAAGGAGCGCCCTCTTGCTGAGCATCCGGATATCATTGTCTTCCTCGATGGGGACTATTCCGATCATCCTCAAGAAATGAAGGCGTTACTTTCACCGATCATGGAAGGGAAAGATATGGTGATAGGCTCCAGAGTTACGGGTAATCCAGATCGGGGATCGCTAACTATTCCCCAGCGCTTTGGCAATTGGCTAGCCACCCGGCTTATCCATATGATGTATGGGTTCAGATTTAGCGATCTTGGGCCTTTCAGGGCGATCAGGTGGCAAAAGCTATTGAGTCTCAATATGCAGGATAAAAATTACGGATGGACCGTAGAAATGCAGGTAAAGGCCCTACAGCATCATCTGGCCTGCGCAGAAGTTCCTGTATCCTACAGGAAGCGAATTGGTACGTCGAAAGTCAGCGGGACGGTCAAAGGATCGATACTGGCAGGGTATAAAATATTATGGACGATTTTTAAATCACTGTAGTTACATGTTGTTACATATCATTGCTTCCCTGATCATCGGACTCTATACCCTGGCATTAGCGTATATCACCTTTTACTGCCTCATGCAGTTTCATCTGCTCCTGAAGTATAATAAGGGTAGAAAAGCGGAGTCTCTTTCAAAAGAAGGTATGCAATACCCTGGTGAATCACTTCCTTTCATCACGATCCAATTACCTGTGTTCAATGAACGATTTGTTGTGGAGCGACTTATCGATAACATCATCACAATGGATTACCCTGCTGATAAACTCGAAATCCAGGTGCTGGATGATTCCACCGATGATACGACGGAGGTGTGCAAAAGAAAGGTAGACGAATATAAAAGCAAAGGCATTGACATTGTCTACATACACCGTACCAATCGGGAAGGCTTTAAAGCCGGTGCTCTAAGAGATGGCCTCAAAGTCGCTAAGGGAGAATTCATTGCTATTTTCGATGCTGACTTCCTGCCAAACAAAGATTTCCTTTTAAAAACCATACCCTATTTTAAAGATACTCAAGTCGGGGTGGTACAGACCAGGTGGGAACATATCAATGGAGATTATTCCCTGATCACCAGGCTTCAGGCTTTTCAGCTCAATGTCCATTTTAGTATAGAACAGTCGGGAAGGCAAGCCGGTAATTATCTGCTTCAGTTTAATGGGACTGCCGGGGTGTGGCGCCGTCATACAATCCTTGATGCGGGAGGATGGGAAGCTGATACACTTACTGAGGATCTTGACCTTTCTTACAGGGCGCAGTTGAAAGGATGGAAGATTGTGTTCCGGCAAGATATTGCATCCCCTGCGGAACTACCGGTAGAGATGAACGGACTTAAATCCCAGCAATTCCGGTGGATGAAAGGAGGGGCTGAAAATGCGAGAAAACTCATCCCCGCCGTGTTAAAATCCAACCTTCCTTTCGCCCAGAAACTACACGCAACAACACATCTCCTGTCGAGTTCAATCTTTCTGGTTGTTTTCGCGCTGGCGGTACTTAGTGTCCCTACTTTGTTTCTCATCAGCACGATCGATCTTGACATGAGAATCTACTGGATCTTTATGCTTGGTATGCTCACCATCGGCTGGGTGTATTTTGTAGCTAACAGCGATACCTCCTGGATAAATGAGCCACCGTTGAAACGCGTATTGACTTTTGTTTTCCTTTTTCCTCTTTTCCTGTCGCTGTCCATGGGCTTGTCCTTGCACAATAGCATCGCCGTACTGCAAGGATTGCGGGGTAAAAAAAGTGCATTTGTGCGCACACCTAAATTCAACATTCAACAAGTGCAGGATACCTTCAAAAAGGGATTCTATGGTTCCGGCAGTATATCGGGCCCTACGATTATTGAAGGACTTCTTGCATTGTATTTTCTTTCGGCTGTGGTCATGGGGATTGCTCTGGGCAAAACATCCTTTCTGATTTACCACATCATGTTGATGATCGGGTTTGGAAGCATCTTCTATTATACCATCAGACATCTGAGTCACCGGTGAATAAAATGACCATGCTCGCATGTGTTGTTTGGTTGGTGACGACTACCTGGTTACAATGCATCAGCAGGTCTGATTTTTATTCATTGTGGAGTATCTATGCGCTAGCCTTTGCGACCTACGCATGGCTCATTTTCAAGCCATCCTCCATCAGCCTGAAGCAAGGCTTAATGCTTGCTTTTATCGCAAGGATAGCTTCATTATTTTTTGAGCCCTTGCTATCAGATGATTATTACCGTTTTATTTGGGATGGAATGCTGATGCATGAAGGTGTGCATCCGATGGCCTATACACCGGCCTACCTGATGCAACATCCGGAAATAACGACGGTGAATGAGTTCTTGTATAGTCAACTCAACAGTCAAAATTACTTTAGTGTGTATCCACCTGTTGCCCAATGGATTTTTAGATTGTCTTATGAAATCAATGGCATGCATATCGGCGGTCATGTTATTTTCTATAAAGTGCTGTTGATTGCAACGGATGTGGTCATTTCGTACCTCTTGTATGAGCTATTACTATCGAAAAAACAACCAACGCAAGGGGTCTTGTGGTATGCGCTCAATCCATTGATTTTACTTGAATTTACCGGCAACCTGCATATGGATGGCATCATGATAGCCGGGCTCCTTGGTGCCGTGTATCTCTCCGATAAAAAATCAATGCGATGGAGCAGTGTCCTAATGGCATTCTCTGTGTTGTCCAAGATGCTCACGCTCATCCTGATCCCATTTATGCCACACAGGCTTTACTGGAAAAAGATGATCCTCTTTTCAATATTGAGCTTATCGCTGAGCATGCTCATATTCTATGCATCATTTGGGTCACAAACGGGGTGGATGGAAAGTGTACGCTTGTGGTTTGTTTCATTTGAATTCAATGCAAGCGTTTATTACCTAGCGCGTGAGTTGGGTTATTGGATAACCGGCTATAACACCATTGAAAAAACCGGACCTATCCTGGCTATTATTACTTTATGTGGGATAGGCCTTTATTGGATCCGCTATATTTGGAACCATACCGTGGACTGGTCTACAGCCATGCTGTTTGTGCTCACATTCTATTTCTTCATGGCCACTACTGTTCATCCATGGTACCTGGCTTCGCTGTTATGCCTGGGTATACTCAGTATGCGCATCTATCCATTAATCTGGACCTTTCTGGTATTCATCAGTTATAGCCATTATATGGATGGTGGATTCCAGGAGAACTACTTCCTGATCGCCATGGAATACATCCTCCTCGGAGCCTGGATCCTATGGGAATGGCAAACAAGAAAGCGACAAGCGAAAATTTACTCAACCTCTCCAGCTTCGATTCAATAAACTTTCATTCAGCAGATATGCATAAAAAAAGCCCTTACCGGAATCCGGGAAGGGCTTTTAATTTTATTTTATTTGCTTTATCAATATGTCCAAAGGTCATGCTCCCAGTTGAAGAGCTCCATTTTAATCCTTTCGGATTCCATGAGACGCTCAACTCCTCTTTCGGGACCATTGTAGTAATCATCCAACCTCATATCAAGTACATTGGATTGCTTGAAGATGTAACTTGAAAACCTTCTTTGCTCGAAAAGATCATACCAGGTACCAGGAGCTGCATCATTGCCTTCTGTAAATACAGTGTGGCGGGACAATGCTTCTCTGGCTTCAGGATAATAAACCCAAAACATAGGGATGGCATACTTGAATTCACCAGTGGTTTCATCAATGTAATCCCTAATCGGAGCAATACCCAGAATCCGGACGCCCATCCTTGAACTTTCCTCATCGAAATACCACATTTCTTTTACGCGGTACTTGATGATATCTTCCGGATTGACTGGTGAGTTTACAATGACCACCTCATCTTCATATGTATCCGGGTTGAACACAAGACTTGTGTCTGTGGACACCAGTTTACCCATGACTTCTTCCGGAGTCATCATTTCCTTAAAGGTTTCATCCTTGAAGACTTTGATTTCGCCTGATTTAGCACCTTCGGCTATGATCGTAAAGAATGGCTCCAGTGGATTGATAAACGGAAGGTTGATTTTCTCCCGGACATCAATCAGGCGCCACATCCTACGTTCCCACGGAATATCCGCTTCGCGAAGCGGCTCATAAGGAAGAACCCGGTTTTCGTATATCATCGTATGTCTAACGACATCGTCTAAATATAGATCTTCAACAGGATCGCTTGATTCGGTGATGATACTTTCGGCTTGTTGAGCCCAAATCACTCCAGGAACAAAAGCGGCTAGTATCCCTACCAGGTAAGCAAATAATGACTTCATGATGGTAATTAGTTAATTTTAAAAACAAGTTGGTTGATGTCACGACCTGAAGCATCACCCGGGCATTTCGCTTTTACATTTTCAAAGTAAAAGGTATCCCCTGCTTTAGCCTGATCAACAAGTCCTTTCGGTCCGGCATTATAACCTCCACCTTTATTTGCTTCCATTTGTGGATCTTGTCTTCTAGGTACACGCACAAGCTGGTAACCCATGATCTCACATTTGGCATCAAAGTCAAAGTTTTCCAGCACAGCAAACAATCCTTTCTGTGCCTTAAACTCACCTGAGCCCATCACACCACCCATAGAAGAACTCAGTTTTGCAACCGGGCTAGGAATCCTTTTCACCCTGAACTCTCTCTTTTCAGAAAGACCCGGAGCTGAAACGGTTACGTATGCGAATTCACCTAATTTAGTCTGTGTTGATACCTTGACATTATACGTACCATCGCTGTTTTTGCTGATGCTACCACCACCTGAACCGGTCATGCTGACCTGTACCTGGTTACTTGGCACACCTGCAGCTGATACAGCTACTGGATTGTCAACACCTATGTAGAATACGTTCATCTTGGTAGCAGAAACAGATACAGAACGCTCACCAACTTCATACTCGAATTCCTTTTTGAAGCTTTGGGTTTCGTTTGTAACCGGATTTGTTACGCTCACAGTAGCATTGTACTTTCTAATACCAACTGAACCGGCACTAGCAGAGTACTTAGCAACTCCATCAGCGTCTACTGGAAGGCCTCTTCCATCAACATTGATTGATATACCAGTCTTACTATCTGCGCCAGCAAATGCGCTTAAGAAAATATCAGCTTCGTAGGTCTCCCCTTTAATAACATAGGATTTCTTAGCAGCAGATACAACCATAAACTTATCAAGTACCACGTCTACGTTTGTACCTACTTTATTAGCGAGGTAATTCAGAATGGTAGCTTCGGAATTTTTAACATCGTTTTGAAATTTGCGCAGAATAGGAAGGGTGGCCTGCACTGGCATGTGACTGAAATTCATTTCAGCCCAACTCTTCTTTTTCTTTTTCTGCCAGGTAGCGTCATCTACATCGAGCGTGATATCACCAGCAAAACTAGCTACGTCAGCTGTGTCCAGTAAGCCAAGGAACTTAGTCTTATACTCAAGGATTTTGGCTTTCAGTTCTTCGCCAAGACCTTTGTCTACAAGCAAGCGGGTAGTAACACTCTTGTCTTTCTCCCCTTTCAACTTTTCAGTTGGTTGGCCGGTTACTTTATCCACTATATACCCCCCAGAGGTGATGATCAGGGTATCAATGATATTCTGGATATATTGATTCAGTTCAGCGGAGTATTGCCTTGTTGGGGCAACACGTTCAGCATACGTAGCAAAGGATTCTCTTTTCTTCGCTCCGGCGCTGATCAGATCTGGCATTTTACTATTCGATTCATCAAGAGATGCATTACTCTTGGCCATACTCTTGTCAACGACTTTGAACGCGTTGAAAATTTCTGCAGAAACGTTGAGGGCAAGCAGGGCAGTGAGGACCAAATACATAATGTTGATCATTATCTGCCGGGGCTCCTTAGGAATTGACATATCGGATTAATAGTTTTACTTAAATAAATAGATTAGTTCGACATCATTGTCAGGCATTATGCCTTTCCTCCGGTCATTGCGCTCAATACGTTTCCGTATACACTGTTCAATGAACGCAGGTTCTTGTTCAATGTAGCCATCTGATCTGTATAGCCTTTAGCATCAGATTCAGAACTGGCGAGTTGCGCTAATGCTGCATTCATGTGCGCGAGCTGGTCTTTAGAAGCCAATACACCATGGTACATCTGACTTACATCCTGAATATTTGAATTTAAGGCAGTGATATGTGTACGGTAAGCTTTGGTTTCTTCCACGCTGTGGCTAAGTTCTTGCATCGCCTGATTCATTCTTTCATAGAAATTGCCCATAGACTTGATCTGTTCAGATGTCTGGGAAAAATCCACTTCCTGTAATGCTTTCAGAGAGCTCATGCTCTTTGCCATGATCTGAAGTTCAGATAACATGCCTCCAAGTTGACCTTCAACTTTAACACCATTTAAAGGGCGGGAATCTTTTTCCAACTCTCCGGCTGTTAATGGTGCCATGTTGCTGTTATACTTTTCTAATCCCGGGTAAAGTTTTTCCCAGTAGTAATCTTTCTCAGGCGGAATGAGACCGAGCATGAGGAAGATAAAGGCCTCTGTGGATAGTCCAACGGTAATCATGGCATCACCCCATTCGGTACTTAGAATCTTACCCAAAGCGCCAATCATTACGACGGATGCTCCAACACCGATGATGAAGTTTTTGAGATACTTGAATGAAGCAGATTTGATAATCTTGTTCATGCTGGTTGAGATGTTTTGTTGTTAAAGAATAAATTATTGCGAATTCAAGGCAAATCCCCAAGTAAAAATCACTGAACCCGGATAAGACCCTGTTTTAGTTGTGTATTTTTTAATTTGTTAGGCTCTATTGGCTTAACCCTGAGCCTCTTTTCTTTGAAAGGAATCAGGCATAAATGCGATAAATGATAATGTTAGTTTGCGTCATCAATAGCTCTTCCGAGGAAAGTCAGTGCGCAGCGGAAACCGATATATGATTTGGTCGTGTCCTGATATTCCCAATGACGGGTACTTGTCTGCAGGTAATAAGCGACATCTTTCCAGGAACCTCCCCTGATTACTTTGCGCTTGTAGACTGCAGGATCATCTTCCTTGGCATCATATTTAATATCAGGATTGTTATCATGTACGATGAAGTGGGCATTTTCGAAAAAGGCGGTTTCAGTCCATTCTGCTGCGTTTCCAGACATATTATATAAACCATAATCATTCGGGAAATAAGCATCGGCTTTCACGGTATAGTGACCTCCGTCTTCCGGATAGTTACCCCGACCTGGTTTGAAGTTTGCCAGGAGACATCCTTTGGCATTGCGGAGTCCATAACCACCCCATGGATACGGAGCGAGGTCGTGACCACCACGTGCGGCATATTCCCATTCGTGCTCGGTCGGTAAACGATATTCTTCTGTATTGGGCTCATCACCGCGGAACGTATTCCAAAGGTTTGTGCGCCATGAGCAAAAAGCTTTTGCCATTTTCCAGTTCACGCCAACTACCGGATAATCATCAAAAGCAGGGTGCCAGAAATAATTACGTGTGAATGGTTCATTATAAGAGTATGCGAAGTCGCGGATCCAGACAAGGGTATCAGGATAAATACTTACTTCCTCGCTGTTGATGATTTCTGACCGTTTGCCTTTGAAGTTCGGGCTGGCTGCTTTTTTCCAGTCTTTCCACTCGTATTTGTAGACTAACTCCCTGGTGTCCAGTTCTTTCTTACCGGCGAAGACATCATCTCCCTGGAAATACATGTCATCGAGCAATTCATCGCTCCAGTCAATTTCGTATTCCCAATCGATGGTCTGATTACCATCCTCATCTTCCTTAAAGTGATCAAGGGTGACGTGGGCAATAGAATCACGCACATAGTGAACAAACTGGCGATACTCATTGTTAGTGATTTCGGTATCATCGACAAAGAATCCTACGATGGAGACAGCCATTGGGCGCTGCATGAAATCGTTGTAGATGTCCTGGTCTGACTGACCAATATGGAATGTACCGCTTCGGATATATTCCATGCCGTATGGATTAATGCCGGTAAAATTCGGCCTGTCCATGACACCTACCAACTGACCTGTTTCACCTGTACCGCAGGCAGTGAATAGAAAGGCCATAGTTATAACGGCCAATACTGAGATTGAAATGTTCCTCATCCTTTTATAAAAAGTTTCGCTGTTGTGGGTAGCTTAAAAAAGAGGTGTAAAGATAGTTTTTTGACTTACATATCCTACACTTATCTTTTTATAATTCAACCAACGAACAACATAATTTATGCCAACAAGGGTTGTAACGATATATTATTTGACAATATTATGCTTTCGAAAGAATTTAAATTTGGGTTGGTCATAAACCAATATATAAATAAACATAATATGTAAACAACATATTATAATATAGTTACAATTGCTTGATAAACCACTTTCTGATCTTCTTTCGATCATACTGGTAAAATCCGGTCAAATGGCTAGTGGTTATTGCTAGAGGTTTCTTGGGTTGTAAATTATTCTCGGGGGTAGTCCGGCTCCAATCCTTTTTCCAAGATTGTACCTGATGAGCAATTCGTGGGTACCCTCATGGGTGGTCTTCAAGCTACTCAGCCCGATATCGTAGGCGTAATGTAAATAGAACTTTTGTGATAAGCGGACTCCTGCAGATAAAATCATGGCATCCTGACTATTTTTTCCAAAACCTCTGTACCCTACCCCCGCCGTCACGAGATCCTGCCAATCAGCCCGGACGGACAATTCTGCCTGTGACTGGACTAAATCAGACTTGATGTACACGACCGGATAAATAGACACCTGGTCAAAGGACTCAATAAAATACTCTCCGAAAAAATGGAATCCCGGTTTGGGGAAAAAGTTAAGATTATCCCCAAGGGTGATTCCTGCCGGAAAAAAGCCAGTCATGGAAAGACCTGCCTCAAAATAATCCCCTGCAAAATAGACGCCTCCCTCAAGGACAGGAGAAATGCCGGAAATCAGACTATTGGGAAGCGTCACATCCTGATGATCTATAAAAGAACCCTCGTAGGTTCCATCGGGTGTTCTGAGTTTCGTGCCATCAAGAGAATTTTGATAGATCCCTGCCCGTATACCCGTGGATAGTAATCCAACCTCCGATTCATATATATAATTATAGGACATCAGCAATCCGGTCTGCTTTTCCGCCCCTATGGTTTCATTGATCAGTTGGAAGCCAAGAGCACCGTGCCACAGATAAAATGGCATATGCACGTTGAGCATCCGCGATTCAGGATTACCTTCCAATCCTGCCCATTGGGATCTGTACAACAGGCCTGCTGCCAGGCTTCTTTCCATACCACCAAATGCAGGATTGAATGCATAGCGTTCATGCATATACAGACTGTTCTGCATACCATGCTGACCTAGGAGCGAAGAATGCCCTGCCAGTAAAAAGCAACCGAATATAAATCTCTTGAATCCCGTCATTCTTATAGCCATGAAGTGACCACCTGCCTGTTTATCAAGCCAAGATACTGGTTCAGGTGATTCTCTTTTATCTCTGGTAAACATTAATCAGCAATAAATATACTAAAGCATTTCAAACACCTCTTCCAGCCGGCCCTTTCTCTTTGTCATCCAGTGGACATCAGCTGAGTTTTATGCATAACCCATCATAACCCAAACGGATATTTTCAGGCAGCATTGCATTGACTTCAGCATGAAGGCCCATCTCATGACTGATATGGGTAAGATAGCAAGCCTCAGGTTTCAGTTCATCACACAAAGCAATAGCCTCTTCAACATTCAGATGTGTCAGGTGCGGATCAAATCTCAGGGCATTCAGAATCAATACTTCCAAGCCCTGCAAATCCTTTTTACTTGAGGCTGGGATCGTTTTAGCATCTGTGATATAAGCTAATGGTCCGATTCTGTAACCATATATAGCCATGTCACCGTGATCCACCAGGATGGGTAAAATGGTATTGTCGCCGATGGTGAAAGGGGTATTGTCTTCGACATTGATGCTGTGTACGCGGGGTTTCCCGGGGTAATGGTATTCTTTATCAAAGGCATAATAAAACCTGCGATGCATTTCAGATAAAGTACGCTGACCGCCATAGATAGGTATATCCCTGTGATAGAGGAAATTAATAGGTCTGATGTCATCTAAACCTGAAATGTGGTCATTGTGCTCATGGGTCAGCAGCACAGCATGAACATTCTGAAGATCGTTGGCCAACATCTGCCTGCGGAAATCGGGGCCTATATCTATCGCCAGGCCAGTTTCACCTACCTGTATAAAAGCTGCGGTTCTGAGTCGTTGATCCCTTGAGTCTGAGGAAGTACAAACCTTGCATTTGCACCCGATAACGGGAATTCCCTGGGAAGTCCCGGTGCCAAGCAAAGTGATCCGGAGTGGCCCACTCACGCGGTACGCAACATAGATTTGCGCAATTTGTTAAACCAGTCCCGGCTCTCTTCAGAAAGGCTATCACTATTGATTCCACCTTCCTCAAGGATCTCCAACAGGGTATTGATGCGGGCTTCGACATCAAAAAATTTGTTGACAATGACGATATTTTTGCCTGACACTATACAATATCCTGAATGAAAATTTCCTTTTTCATAACGGATCGTAATCTTGAGCTCTTTGAAAATATCTTCAAGCCTGTTGAGACTATGCTTGGTATATTTGATCATGATTTGTTAACCTTTATAAATAAAATCCATCCGTCATCCTGGTATTTTTCAGGGCTGCGGGGATCCATTTGAGGCCATGAAATTAGAAAAAACTTTGATATATCTCCGTTGGTGTGCTTTCCTGGCCATCTGCCTGTTGACCTGGTCGGATGTCCAGGCACAGCGGTTTTCGGCCGGATTGGTGGCGGGACTCAATGCCTCCCAGATTGATGGAGACGAACTTGCGGGATTTGACAAAGTCGGTCTGACCGGTGGAATAAAGACGACCATGGAATTTGAATCGGTGTGGAGAATGAACATGGAATTCTTGTATTCAGAGCGTGGTAGCCGTCCCGATATCTTCAATCCGGAGTACGATCCTGATATCGAAATCAGCCTGAAATATATCGAGATACCAGTCTATATCTCGCTGGGTGACTGGTGGCAGGAAGAAGGAGAATATTACAAAGTATCAGCTCAGGCCGGTCTCAGTTACGGAAGGTTGCTCGACGCTAAAACCACAGACTATTATCACTCTTCAGAAGAATCTTATGACAAGCTTGTACCCTACTTTAGCGAAAATGATCTGTCATGGATGCTGGGAGCTACTATCCGATTGAGCAAACAATGGGGCATTACAGCCCGGTATACGAGTGGCATCATACCTTTGCTTGATCCTGAAAAAAACAACCTTGCCACCCAAAGGCTATTATCCTATTGGCTGACCTTCCGATTCGAATATTATTTTAAATAATTATGAAACATACCCCCCTCTTGTTATTTATCAGCGCATGCCTGATCACTATCAGTGCATCGTGTAAGTCTGAAGCCAAAACAGAAACTACTGAACCTGTTGCTGCCACCCCTGCCCCGTTAAAATATCCTGCCCTGGGCAATGAAGCGATCGGTACGTTGTATAGCCAGGCTGACAAAGTGGATATCATATTCTATGACCTTCCGATCAGTGTCAACCAGGACAATCCTGCCAGTGTAAAAAATACAGTATTGTATGTTTCGCCTGCTGCTCCAAACATAACAGGGAACTGTAAACCACTCGGCCGGTTAACGTGGATGCAACAAGGCACCATTATACGTGAGGCTGATGTATACTGTGATACAGGATGTGAGTATCTGCTCTTTATGCAGGACAATAAGCCTTTTGCTGCCAATGCCATGGGGCCGGCAGGTGTGGCCTTTTTTAAGAACATCATCAGCCAGGTAGAGAAACAGAAACAACAATGACCGGTGACCGGTTAGCCGTCATTGACCTCGGGTCAAATACCTTTCATCTCCTGATCTGTGAGATCAACAGCGATGAAACACTGGCCCTCATCTATAAAGAACGTATCTATGTAAAGCTCGCTTCCGGGGGGCTCGAATACATCGATGATGCAGGTATCGAGCGTGGCATGTCGGCTATGCAGCAGTTTGCTGAGCAGATACAGGCCTATCAAGTCAAACAAACAAGGGCAATAGGTACAGCGGCATTGCGGGAAGCCAAAAACGGAAAAGAAGTAGCAGATCGGTTTACCGCTGACACCGGACTAGCTGTAGAAATCATTGATGGTCAGCGGGAGGCAGGGTATATCCTCAACGGAATAAAAGCTGCAATTCCACCCCTGGACAAGCCCGGATTGATCATGGATATTGGAGGAGGAAGTGTGGAGTTTATCCTCTTCAACGGAGATCAAGTCCTCTTTAAGGGAAGCTATATGATCGGGGTCGCAGTCCTACATAGACGTTTCCACCATTCAGATCCAATCGCTGATAAAGAGATCAACTCACTGGAAGCAACCTTAGAAGAAGAGCTTGCTGAACTCATTTTTATAATCAGTCAATTATCTGGGTATTACCTCATCGGTGCCAGTGGATCATTTGAAGTCATCAATGAGGTCTTGCCAAAGATTTCATCTGCAGATCATTGGACTGAGCTTGATTTAACCAATATGCCCGGCTATCTGGACGAGATCATTGCCACCAATATGGCTGTCCGCAGACTGATACCTGAGGTTCCCATCGAGAGGATCGATTATATCGTGGTTGCCTATGCACTGATCAGGTATATCACCAGGAAAATGCCTCCAGAACGACTGTTTTATTGTGATTTTGCGCTAAAAGAAGGGGTCCTGGCGGAGATGCTCAAAAAAATATGATTTAGATTTGTCTAAATTTATTTTTTGATTACTTAAAATATTACCTTTGCCTTATGGATTTATGGCAAATCATACAGGAACCCTGGGCATTGAGAGCATTGATGGCCTCTACCATGGTTGGCGTCACATGTGGCATTCTTGGCGCCTTTATCGTGCTAAGAAACATGTCATTGATCGGAGATGCGCTTTCCCATGCTATTCTCCCGGGAGTCGCGGTGGCCTTCATCTATTTCGGGTACAATACAATTGGGTTTTTCTTTGGAACTGTGATTGCCGGCTTGCTCTTTGCCTTATTGATGACGTGGATACAACAAAACACAAAGACCAAAAACGACGCGGTCATTGGCATTGTCTTCACGGCTATGTTCTCAATCGGGGTTATCGCCATTTCAGCCATTTCCAGGACCGGAGTACATCTTGATCTCAAGGATTTCCTATTTGGAAACGTGTTGGGCGTTGCCGATCAGGATTTATGGATGACCGGCATGGTCATGGTCATGGTTGTAATGAGCATCGTGGTATTCTATCGGTACCTGTTTGCCTCCACCTTTCAGCCTACCATTGCGTCCACGATGGGCATTCCTGTCAATTTTATGCATTACTACCTGATGCTATTGCTATCGTTTTCTGTTGTAGCGGCGATGCAGACTGTTGGGGTCATCCTGGTCGTG
>JANNSS010000004.1:0-22235 GCA_031402955.1 Saprospiraceae bacterium | reverse complement strand
AGTTCACCCCATCCTTTACTTATACTGCTCCATCAGCTTAACATACGCCGGGTATGCCTTCAGACCCATCAGGTCGGGATCATGATTGAAAAACTCCAATCTGAATTGCTTTCCTTTGGACAGGGATTCCTGGATTAAACCGGTTGCTTTTTCCAGATCGCCCAATAAAGTAAAGATGCGCCCCTGGAAATATTCGATGGCCCCGTAATCATATGGCTTTTGTATTGATTTTAGTTGGTCTATTGTTTTTAAGGCTGCTGGCTTATTTCCCTGCCGGGCATAGATCATCCCCATCTCAGCAAGAAGGTCTTTATTCCCGGGATTTTTGCTGTATTCCTCTTTATAGGTCGCCAGCGCTTTATCAAACTGACCGGCCAAATAATACCCTTTACCAAGCAATCTCCCTTTCAAAGGCAAACAGACTTCAATGGCTTTTTGAGCATATCTGGAGGCAAGTTCGGTATTGCCTCTTATGAGAAAAAATCTACTTGCAAGCGAAGGAAGATATTGCCAATCCCTATCCAGTTTTGGATGTAGCTTGGCAGCCAGGATAAGTTCATTAATCTTTGTTGTATCGCTTTTCCATACATGGTACATCATCAAGGTGGAATAACTGAAGCTGGTCAATAAGGCACTATTGATCTTCGGTGCAAGCTGGTCCGCCAATGCCATACTATCCAGATCAAGTGCGGCCCACATGGCCATTTCAAAACGCATGGCACAATATGTGCAGCCGACAATATCAAGACTGTCATTAGGGAAATCATCATTATAGAAACGCAGGGCATCCCCGGGGCTGTTGCGGTACATCAATGCCAGCACGATGGCGTTATTGTTTGTAAAAAGGTCATGCCGGTCAAGCTCATACTCTTTGAGATAATACCGATACGTATCCATCGTTCTCCCTTCTATATCTGCAATGTGATACTGAAGTAGGTTTTCCTCCCTCGGCTCTAAATCCTGGAATTTCTTCCGGACAGATCGCAGCGTGTCAGCTGCCCGCTGAAACTCTCCGTCATTAGAGAAATGCGTTAGCAGATACAAGTATGGATCAAAAAAATCGGCATCGAGAGCGATGGCTTTGTTTAATTGATCAAGGATAAAACCTGTATCCTGTGTGGCCCATGCATTCTTTGCCGCGAGATAGGCTTTATACGCTTCGTATTTGGGAGGTGTCACCACATTGCCGCGACTTTCCCAATACCCTTGTACCTTACTGGCCATCTCCTGGATACAATCCATTGGATTCGAGGATTTGCAATGCACATCCTTGATCGGCTCTATAACTTCTCCCGTCTCGAGGTCCCTGATAAAACCAGTCATCACAATCGAATCCTGCTGAGCACCATACACCATAAAAGACCCATCAACAATATTGACTGCGCCTGACAGTGCCTTAAATTTCTTCCGGCCCCTTGGGGTATCCAGGCTCAACCCGGCCAATTGAACCATTTCGCTTGCAGATTCGTATGCTACCACATGGGCATCAGACGAGGAACTTAGCTCTTTTGTGATCCAGTGCGCAGCCATTTCTGAAATATGGTCCAGAGACGGGTCACCCGAATTGTTCGTAAAGAAAGGAACAGAGATCGATTCCTTATTGAATACTTTACCGGATGAATCACTACCGAAAGGCTGCCCGAAATACCACCAGGCTATTCCCGCCATCAGGAGCAAGGGAATATAGCGATAGAATTGTTTCAGGTCCGGCATCTTGGTCATAAGGGATGGCACTTTCAACCCCTCATTGATCACCACGAATACCTCAATAGGTGTACTTACATTTTTAAACTTTTTCTGCCCCAGAGACTTTGTCTTGATTTCCGGATGATTCGTCAATTCAGACTGGACCCGGTCAGAGATATAAACGGATCCGGGTATTCCTGAGGTCTGCAGTCTGGAGGCTATATTGACTCCATCCCCGTATACGGTCTCATCTTTGAATACGATGTCCCCAACGTGAATCCCGATCCGGACAGGTATCGGGTGATCCCCCTGGTAAGCCTTCTGCATCGCGATACCGCAGTGCACAGCATCAAGGGCACTTTCATATATGCTAAGGCTACCGTCACCATAAAACGCGATGACCCTTCCATTATATTCTGCTGTGAAATGCTCCAGGTATTTCCGGTGGGTAGCCACTTTGGCCAGGGCTGCCTTTTCATCCTGTTGGACAAAGGCCGTGTACCCCTGTATGTCCGTAAACATGACGGCGGCTAATTTCCTTACTTCCTTATCGGCCATTCAGCGGGTTGTCGGATGTCATGTCCAAAGGTATGAATTCTGACTTATCTTGGAATACTACCGTCGGGGGCGTATTGAATCCGACCCCGACGAAAGCATTTGCCGCTGGATGGCATTCGGTTGCTAAGCGGGCGAACAAGGCAGTGCGTTAAACTGTCGAAGCATCGCCACCAGCCAGGAAGATTCTATCGGTATTCTTTTTTGATTAATAATTCTTTGTTTGCATTATTTAAAATAATTACTACATTTAGAAGTCTCTTCTCAGACTGACCGCCCAGGTTTTATTTTGTTTCCCGATTGCAATCCCATGCACATATGGCGCGCCAGAGAGATACTGTCTGTGTATTCAATCACTCCTTAAATAATTAAACAAAATGAAGATCCAAAAATTAGCTATTGCCACGGTTGCAGGTGCCGTATTTCTTTTCCTGGTTAACATGTTATGGTATTCCATGATTATGAAAGACAGCATGGACATGCCGAATGCAAGGGTAGACGCATCCGGTCAGCCGGCGCCGGATATGATGTGGATGGTCATCAGCTACCTCATTTTCTCATTGGCCTTTGTTTCGATCTATAGTAAATGGAACGGAGGAGACAGCAAAGTCAATTCAGGGCTGAACTTTGGCCTCTGGATGGGAATCCTGGGAGGCCTTGGTATGAATCTCCTGTGGTTTTCACTGACAACTGACATGACAATGAGCCAGACGCTCATCGACTCAGTGTTTACAATAGTAAAGTTTATACTCTTGGGTATTCTGGTAGCCTATCTATCGGCTAGTGGAATGGGAGACCGGCAAGGTGGAGGAAAAATCGGTGGTTGATACGTATTGAAATCACTCTTCCTAATAAAAAAAGGTGCCTCACGGCACCTTTTTTTATTATAGCTTCTCTGCCAATATCTTCCAAACGGTATTCGTATCACGGGAACCACTTGGGGTGGTGAAATATCCAAAATGATGGGTGGATACCGGATCAAGAATCTTGTTTTCCTCATTCCTGCCTTCCCACAATTCCTTACACTGAAGGCTGCGAACTGGTGCAAAGAAATCATTGGGTTCGTCGCTGTTCATCCATTTGCCGAGGCGCGATTTTGCCGTATTGATAAATCCATCATATCCGCTACCGGCAGAATCCACACCTGATGCATCACCGGAGATAACTGTATACCTGATCCCCGGATCACTGCTGCTGTTCAATTTATTGATAAACTCCGAGTCAGGATCAATCTGTGCAATCGATCCGCCAAGGTCCGTAGCAGTCTTAAAAAACTTAAGTAGTATACCTGAAAATGGCACGATCGTAGGAATAAAATTGATCGCCAGGTCCAGGACAGTCTGCGCCCATTTCCGATATGCATCAACCCGCCCAAACATAGATCCATTATTGGGAGTACCTACCAGGATACAATGATTCACAAATGCATTTCCTCCTAATTTTTCAATCATCCATCGGGCAATCAAACCTCCTATAGAATGACTGACGATCATTATTTTCCGGTCATCTTTACCGAAACCATAATCTTTCAGCGTATTGGCCAGCGTGGTGGCTGTAACATCTAATGGGGTATTGAGGCTCTCATAATCGTACACCAGGATAAGATCATAACTTTCTATCGTAGCGCCCGGAATATTATCGCGTATTGCTTTCAGCATGCCTAAACCGTCACCGGCCAGTCCATGAAGGACCAGTAGCGTTTTCTTCGCCTTACCAACTTTCAGACCAAGGTTCTCCTTTTGCAGGACGATTTCTCCATCTTTTACTTCGGCCCATCTTAGTTGATTGACCTGCTTATCACCCAGGGACACCTTGCAAAAGGTCATTTTCAGGGACTTGAAAATACTTCGCTCACCTGCCCCACTGGCATCAACTGTATCCGGTATCTCTCTGATACTGATATGCGTGCCTTGATCATCGGATACCGCATCTCCAATCACCCTAAAATGCTGCCCATCAAAAGCTATCGGGAGAACAAGTTCATTGTCTTGCGCCAGATGTTTGAAACTGATTTCAAGCGGCTGTTGTTCAAGCGCGTTTTCGTTTTCCAGTCTGATGTCATTGATTTCAATAACATTCTGGGTTTGTATGCTTCTGCTTGGACTAAAGTCCACTACCTCCATACTATTATTCCCTTGCTGAAGCCTTGCAAAAGCATTAATAGGACCCGTGCTTCTCGTATTGGCTTCTGCGTGCCCAACACTGACTGTTGCTGTCACACCAGGATGCGCCTTGATCGTGATATTTCCGTCAGCAAGTGATACATCAGTTGATGCATTCAATGAATTGTCCTGGCGAACCATCGTCACCGCAATATCAAACGCGGCCCAATCATCAAATACTTTTTCAGGGGTAGGCTCACCAAGAATATCCCTGTGCGTGCCCAATCCGCTCTGTAAAAATTGCTGAAAATCCAATTGTTCGGTCGTCACCAATAATTTAAAATGACAGGTGTCCTCCACATTATCTTTTGCAGGTCCCCATCCAAGTGTTTTTTTCCACAACGGGATTTCAAGATTGGCTCTATCCTCATACTCATCAGGCCGGTAAATGATTTCCCCACCAGGACAAGAGATGGAATAATCAAACGCAATAAAAAACAAATAGAAATACAATGGCTGCTGAATATTATTGACATGCACTACCGGCCGGAAAGCAGGGATGCGGTTTGCGAGGCTCTGACTGGAGGCAAATATTCTTACATTTTCTTCGCTGTGTTTTTTAATCGCACCTTCTTCGTTGATCTCATGTAGTTCATACCTCACCATGTCTTTCACCCTGGAAGAGTGATTCTTATTTTCGAGTTCGATAAATCGGCGCCATACCACGATTTTATCCAGGGCATCCATCACAGTAGTGATATGGTCATCCGTACTGCCGTCCGTGACAAAGGCCTTCCGTTTTTTATTTAGATCCATCACGGTGATCCCGGCAGTATCCAATTTGACTTCTATGGAAGGACGCTCTCCGGATTGCGCCCAGGCAATATTTTTCGGTTTTATTTTTTCATTAGCTGTTACAGAGTGGACCAGCTGTGCATCACCGTTAAGTTGGGCAAGTTCAGGAGGTGTCGGAAGCTGACAAATGGCAGCACGATAGGCAACCTCTTCACCTGTCAATTGCTTGAAAAAATTGACTACCCCACCAATATCTCCTTCCATTTCAATGCGGCTCAACTGTGCTCCTACGGATTTAATTTTCCCCTTGCCTTTGAGCAGCTTATCCGGTGGCGCTGTATAAATATCAAATTCAATAGGTGCTGAAGGCTGCGTAGGCAAGCCATGTATAGCACCACATTTTACATACCAGTTACCATCCTGCTTGATGACTTCATATAAGTCACGTTCGCCCGTAGGCGACCCTTCCAGGAAACGGACATAAGGGTCAAAATTTTGAACGGTATCAAATTGAGGGATTTGATTGTCACGAACATTCTGAACCGATGACCTGGCCCGGAGGAAAAGGTCCGTATAGCTAAGGTTGCCTTTAGCGGCACGAAGCGCTTTGATAAACCCGGTAGTAAAGGCGCCACCTTGTGGCATATCCCCCGCTGTCTGGACACTCTTGCAGGCCGATAACACAACGTGCTTGGAGTTAGGCACTTCAAGCCTATTCAATTTGCTGTAATATCCATCTGCATAGGAATCCAATGTCCTTGAGGCCCCACTGGAGGGAGCTGCCCGGGAAGTCCATTCAATATTCTCTCCGACGCCCCTTGTTCCTGAACCGCTATGGCAGCAGTCGAGGGAAACGACGATATGTGGAGAGCCACCGGAATTTTTGGTAGCCACTTCATTGAGCAATACGGCCAATTCCTTATCCGCCAGGTGAGGGACACCGCCTATTCCGCTGTCAATGCAGATCAGTGTCTGATCCTTACCGTTCGGCTCAAGGGCGAGAAACTCTGGTGCGCATTTCTCTTCGGATCCGTGTCCACTATAATGAAACCAGGCGATATCATCCGGTCCGGCTGCACCGAGATGCTGTCTAAACCCATCTTTAACATTGGCATAGGTGGCCGTGGCATTTTCAAGCCTTTTGATCTTAAGATTATAATCTTTAGCGCAAAACTCATTAAGATAAGCCTCGATCTGATCTATATCCTTAATGCAGCCCTTCAGTTTTGGATTGGGAGCAGAATAGTCATTGATTCCGACCAGGAGGACGTAAAGGTTTTTCATTGGCATTACATTACAAATAGTGGTGAGAAGATCGTATCACATGCATTCACAATAGAAGCCAAAAGATAAGAAATTTGTCAACAGTCATTACCCCGACCTCTACCCACCAACGGAATTCCAGGCCTCAATGCCAGTGGATGGAGCTCTCTCCGCCAACCACCGGACTCCATCAACGGTTAATAGCTGATTTCACATAGGGCACAAATTTTGTATTATTGTGTATCGCATAACTGATTGTTCCTCATTTCTTTATTTATCCACTATCACCCATGGATGTTATTTGCCTTGCCTTTGCCAATGACCGCACCAACCCCCTGCCCACCCTGCAGGAGGAGGACAATAACCTAAACAGGATAATGTCCCCACGGCAGTTAAAACAACATTTTGTCCTGGTCCGGGATTCGTATGCCTCCATCAAAAGCGTAACGGATACGATAGCCCAGTCCAAAGATCAATTGCGGTTATTCTTATATAGCGGCCATGCCGGCAGGGATAAACTTTTGCTCGAAGGGCAGGCTGCCAATGCCGAAGGGATAGCCTACCTGCTCGGCCAATGCCCAAATCTTCAACTGGTTTTTCTGAACGGATGCTCTACCAAGGGTCAGGTCTACAGTCTCCTCCAAAAAGGAATTCCGGTGGTGATCGCCACCAGTGCACCCATTGATGATAAAAAAGCAAATGAATTCTCATCCAGGTTTTTCCAGGCCTTAAATGATCAGTGTTCCATCAAGGAGGCTTATGAGCTAGCCAAAGGTGAACTCATGGCAAAGTATCCGGATGTCCAGACAGATGCCTCCAATATACTTGCTGAACCCGGTGCCCAGGCTGAAGAATCCCTTTGGGGTCTATACTTCAAACCCGAAAAAGAAATCAGCCTTGAATGGAAACTCAATGCCAATAGCCAGACGGTGGCAGCTGAAAACTTTGTACCGAATGAAATGCTCATCGATACGATGATGGAATCTCTTGCGGCCTATCGAGAAGAAATCAAAAAGATGGTCGATGACGAAGCCCAGGGAGCATCCAAAAACATACTTGACAAAAGAGAAGCCATTCTTCGCGCCCTTCCCCATCCGGTCAGTGAGCAGTTCAGGAAACTGCTTGTAGACGAAGAACCCGGATCCGGAGGACAGCTATTTTATAACCAGTTGGGCGAAGCACGCTTGCAGCAAATCATTATCATCTATAACACGATGATGGAATTGCTGGGCTTCACGATCTTGGCAGATCTCTGGGAAGTCGCTGCCAATCAGGAAAAATTTACGATTGCAGATCCGGTCAAGGCAAAACTTAAAGATTTCTTCCTGTCCTCCATGGCCGGAACCAGCAGCCAGAAATTCCTTGACCTCATTACGACCGCCAGACAGATCATGGAAGCCCAGGAAAAAAAATACTTCGTTGAAGAATTGTCCACCCTGACCGATACGTATAATGCGAAAGGCGCATTGTATGATGCGGTTTCCTATCTCGAGTTTGTGCTCAATAAAATTGAAGAAAAAGCAATACCCGGCGAAGAAGCCAGGGAAATGTGCATCGGCGCTGAACAAAAACTGGCAGAACTCACCAGGCACGTTGGCTTCATCACCAATTATATCATGGCCTCTGTCAAGGATATCGATGTACTTAAATACAAACGTTTTCTCAAGACGCGTTACAAACACAACGTAGTCAAACTTGAACAGCGCTTTGTAGGCCTGGCCGTCAACACAGAAATAGAAGAAGAAGCACTCGACAGCAATTCGGTACTGATCATCAAAAAGAACGAGCCCAAATTATCCCTCAACCTGAGCCCCTTTATCATTGACGAAAATGCTTTTGACGATAAGGCCAGTATCGCCAAGCTGTTTTTCTTCGATCGGTATGACAAGGCATCCAATACCTATGTCTACAAGCACGTGTACAAACCACTTGATCCCCCGCTGCTCATCCAGCAGCAGAAACATTTTAAAATCCTTCGTGACCAGTTTGATGCGTTTTCCAATGCAGTGTTTCAACAAACCTTACAAGACCTATGAAAAGTCCGTTTAAGTTTCTCGATGCCTTTACCTTAAAGGACAAGGATGCCTTCTTCGGGCGCGACCAGGAAATCGACACCCTGTATTCTATTATCTATAAAACCCCCATGGTCCTTGTGTACGGATTGTCAGGCACGGGGAAGACCTCTGTGATCCAGTGCGGACTTGCCAGCCGTTTTGACGGGCCGGATTGGTACCCCATCTTTATCAGGCGCAATGACAACATCAATAAGTCCACCGCTACCATCTTGCGGAATGCGCTTGGAAGCATGGCAAAAGAGACCCTTGCTGAAAATGTATCCCTCCTGTTGCGTAAAACGCTGCGCCCCGTATATCTGCTCTTTGATCAGTTTGAAGAACTTTTCATTCTGGGCAAAGAAGAAGAGCAAAAGCAGTTTATGGATTCCATCCGTGAATTGCTGGATGCACAACTTCCTGCCAAGATCATCCTGATCATGCGGGAAGAATATATCGGCCAGCTCTATGCCTATGAAACGCTGATCCCTGAACTCTTCGATCATCGCTTCAGGGTAGAACCTATGGGACCGAATAAAGTGAAGGGTGTCATCAGCTCCTCTTTCGAAAAATTTAACATCCACCTTGCTGAACCAAAGGATGAATTGCTGGACCTCATGGTTCATAATATCAGTGATCCACGCACCGGCATCACCCTTCCCTACCTCCAGGTATACCTGGATATGCTCTACAGAGATAAGTACCGCAAGCAATATGGCCAGACAGAAGCAGAGGGATATCCTAAACTGGACATCACCAAAAGTGATATTGCAGGTATCGGTAGGATAGACAATGTACTTGAGCGCTTTCTGGAAGACCAGATCAGGGAATTGCGGGTTGAGCTCGTCCAGAAATATAAAACGGTAAAACCGAATGTGATCCAGCAGGTCCTTGATGTGTTTGTCAGCGAAGAAGGCACCAAGCGCCCGGTGGCGTATAAACAGTCCGGTGAGGATATTGTCCTGTCAGAAGAAGTATCTGCCACCCTAAAGGATATCCCTGGGCCAATGCTCACGGAAATCTTAAATGCCCTTCAAGGCGACAGAATACTGCGACGTAATGATGAAAATTTTGAGCTTGCGCATGACAGTCTTGCGTTGGTCATTGACAGCCGGAGATCCCAGTCGCAAAAGCAACTCCAGAATGTGCGGAAGCGTTTGATCAATGCCTACGAAGAATACCAGAAGACGGGCGCATTCCTCAATCAAAAACAACTTGCCGTCTTTGATGACTTCAGGGCCCAACTGGGATTGTCATCAGAGATGGAAAAATTCCTTGACAAGTGCGAGGAAGAAATCATAAAGAATGCAAATGAAGAAAAAGACCGCCTGCAACAGGAAACCAGGATGGCCCAGCAAAAGAAACTGGCCCGAACACGTGGGGTACTGCTTTCTGTAGCTGTTTTATTGGCTGCTATTGCCGGATTCATGGCGTATATGTCCAATGAAGAAGCGACAAAAGCGAAAATAGCTAAAGAAGAAGCAGAGGAAGCGATGGGCATTTCCTTAGTGGCCCTGAATGAAGCAGATAGCATCCAAAGGTCTCTAACGGGTATTCTGAATGAAGTGGATCAGCAACTTGTCAGGCTTGAAGCCATGACGTCTAATAAAGTGATAGATAAGAATGACGTCTTCAAGACAGTCATCACGTTGAAATCTTTAGTACGGAAAGATTCCATCGACCAGTCGCGAATGGATGAGTTTATTTCATTAAAACAAATCATCACCACCGACAAGATTGAAAAAGACACCAGCCTTTCAAAGGACATCTCCACTTTTGACAAAACCAAAATCTATGTCGCACTTCTTTTAAATACTCCAAGGGCATCGGAATTTATCCAGGTAAAATGGTTGTCCGCTGATGGCACAATCAATGGAGACCCATACTATGTCGAAGTAATCGGCGCAAGCAAGCCAAAATGGATCACTGCCAACAGGGTTATCAAGGAACCTGGAAACTATCGAGTGGTAGCATTTAACAGCCAGGGGATGCAAATCGGTCAAAAAGATTTCAGCATTTCAAGCGGAGCATCTGATGAAATCAGTATGACGGAGAATAGTGCATTCCGTACCATGGCATCCGGCAATCTCAACAATCCCGGCAAGGAAGTCACTACCTTTAAAGTCGGACAGATGGTCCACTATTGGTTCAGGATCAATAGCCCGAAAGCAGGTGAGGTCGTGACCGTCAGCCTTGTTGATGACAAAGAAAAGACGATTTGGAGCGACCAGTTTACTACCGCTGTCAATACAGGCCAGGGATATCGAGGCTGGCGGTACCATGGCGCCCGTGCCCCTGGAAAATACAAAGTATACCTGATGAGTGGCGAAGGTGATATATTAGATCAAAAGGAAATCACTATTGAGTGAGCAAGAAAAAGTGAAAATATATATGTAGGGGTTCAAAATTTTGAACCCCTACATATATATTTTCACTTTTCACTACATCAATACGGGTGCCGCAAACAAAATCGCCCCAATCAGAAAGATATAAGTGAGCAGATGAACTAACGGATGATCCACTTTGATAAAAATAAATTGCTCAACCGTCCGACCAAGCCAGAACACAGACATACCTCCAAGAAAGAAATGACCTAAGGTGGTCGTAGCCAACTCTTCAGGGAAAAGAAAACAAATAGCGGCCACAAACAAAAACACGTACATCAGCCGAAGGTTGAGGATCTGCATGATCGCCTTGTTTGCAGCCGATAATTTTTCGAGCTCGGTACGCCAGGCAAACAGTTTCCAGAACTGGGAATGAAAGACAACAAACCCCAGACAATAAAAGCCGCATAGGAGAATCACTGTATGATCTGTCACTTATTCGTTGTCTTGGAGGAGATGAGCAAATTCAAATAATGAGTCGCAGGTGATATCGACCGAGGAAGGATCAATCGTATCCTTGTATCGTTCTGATCTGATGAGTACGGTCAAGGCTCCGATATTCCGGCCCCACTGCATATCCGCTGATTTGTCACCGACCATCACAGCCTTTGAAAAATCAATCTCCGGATATTTTTCCTGTGCCCGGAATGCCATGCCTGGGCTAGGCTTTCTGTCGGGATGAGCATTGTCAGTTGATGTGCAATAAAATATATCGTCGATCCGGCCACCGGCCATTTCAATATTTGATTTCATGTATGAATGAATATCGTGCAGATCCGCTTCCGACATCAGTCCCTTCCCCACTCCACGCTGATTGGTGATGACAATGATCCTTCCAAACAGTCGACTCAATCGGGCTATAGCATCCAGTGTTCCTTCTTTAAAAATAAACTCCTCCCGATTGAACACATAACTGTCGTCCTTATTGACATTGATCACCCCATCGCGATCCAGGAAAAGAGTCCAGGTACGATCAGGCTCATTGGTCGCAAATGGAAAATGTATCAAGTCAACCTGCGCTTTATTAAAATCTTCAGGAATGCCGATGTCAATGAAGTACCGGTCTTGTATGACGCCAAAAAAAATCCTTGTCCTGCAGTCTTTCTGCAAGTATTCAGATTCAAAAGAGAAAAATTCAGGCCAGTCCTGCGAAAGGAATTTTTTCTTGTTAAGCAGATACACACCTCCGTTGATGTTTCCGCGGTCCAGATATTTCTTTTCTTCAAAACCAATAATCCTACCATCCTCAGTGGTAGTGACTGCGCCGTAGCGTTCAAATTGCAACATCGGTTTTAAAGCAAGGGTGCATTCCGCGTTTTTATCCAGATGAATAGATTCGAGTTCTCTTAGATCCGCTTTGAAGAGAGTATCACCATTCATCACCAGCACATGTTCGCTTTCAACAGCGGAAAGCGCTAGTTTAATAGCCCCACCCGTTTTTAGAGGCTCTTGCTCAATAACGCATGTATACGACAATGAAGGAAAATGAGTTTGAAGAAAGGTCTCAACCACTTCATGCCTGTACCCAAGAGAAAAGATAAACCGAGTGATGCCCTGTGATTCGAGGTATCGGATGATGTAGTAGAGGAAAGGATGCCCGGCTACAGGAGCCATACATTTTGGAAGATCCGGCACCGTATCTCTTAACCGCGTTCCAAGCCCACCGGCCAATATGATTGCTTCTCTAATCAAAATATTGATCCTCGACAAGTTCGCAGATGATATGCCCTGTCATGATATGGCTCTCCTGTATCCTCGGTGTATCCGAGGACGGCACATTGATCAGGAAATCACTGTCCTCCTTCATCTTGCCTCCGCTTGCACCCGTAAAGGCCACCGTGACCATCCCTTTTCGCTTTGCTTTTTTGAATGCTTCGATGATGTTGATCGAATTACCTGAGGTTGACAAGCCAAGCAATACATCTCCCGGCTGTCCGATACCTTCTATCAACCTTGCATACACATGTTCGTAACCATAGTCATTAGCTACAGCGGTGAGATATGAGGTATTGCAATGCAGCGCTTCAGCGGGCAGAGCAACTCTGTCCTTATAAAATCGACCAGAAAATTCAGCTGCCAGATGCTGTGCATCCGCCGCACTCCCTCCATTGCCACAAAAGTATATCCTGTTGCCTGCCCTGAAGGCCAGCACGATTTCGGTCACGACTGCCTCAATCGTTTTCAGCAGCGCTGCATCCTGAAGGATCCCTTGCTTCACACCAATCGAATTGGTGATGATTGATTTTATTTTTTCTTCCATACAGACATGTAGCCCCTACGGGCCTAGTTTTATGAGTTTCGATGGTTTACCGACATGTAGCCCCTACGGGGCATTGATTTCCTTTTACCGACATATAGCCTACTTCGACTACGCCCAGCACATCGCCTACGGGGCATTGATTTACGATTTTCGATGATTATGCTGTGGCACATTGCTTTATGATTATTCCACATTTTTCTACCGACATGCAGCCCCTACGGGGCAATGAAACAATATATTTCGCCTCAGCCTTAGCCTTTTTTCATTTTTCACTCTTCACTTTTCACTCTTCACTCTTCACTCTTCACTCTCAGCTCCCCCTTTCAGGGGGCAGGGGGTCACACCGTCCATGTACTTAAACCCAATTTCACAAACTCATATTTCCTCTCTCTGCCACCAAACTGCTCGAGAGATTTCATCACCTTGTATTTAGTGGTGCCGGGGCAATAGAAGATCATAAATCCACCACCACCTGCTCCGGAGATCTTGCCACCGGTAGCACCAGCTCTTTTCGCTTCATCATAGATCTCTTCAATCCTGGGATTGGAGATGCCTTCGGCCATTTTTCTTTTTTGCTGAAAACCAAAATCAAGTATTTCTCCAATATCATGCAACTTACCCATGAGCAGTGCTTCTTTCATCATCTGCGCCTGGATCTTTAACTGATGCATAGCTTCGATCGCACCCTGGTCTTTATTGATGACATTACCGGCCTGCTTCTCTATGATTTTTGCAGACTCACGATTGGTCGCCGTGAAATACAACAACAGATTATGCTCCAGTTCAAACAGATATTCTCTCTTGATACGTAGTGGATTGACAATCACTTTATCATTTGGATAAAAATCCATGAAGTTGACGCCACCAAAAGTAGCCGCATATTGATCCTGCCTGCCACCTGCGAGATTGAGGTCTTTGCGTTCGATCTCATACGCATAATGCGCCATGTCATATTCACCCAATGGTAACTTCAACATCTCAGCAAATGCACCTACGATGGCAACAACTAATGTTGAAGATGTGCCCAAACCAGATCCTGCTGTTGCATCAACATACGTAGTCAATCTCAAACCCGTCACGGGTATGCCATAGTCACGCTGGATTCGGTTATACACACCTTTCAACAAATCGAGCTTACCATCGATAGGTAGTTGATCAGCACGATCATAACTAAGCCACTCGCCCTGGTCCCAGGCATGAAATTCTAATTTCGGTTCATCCAGGACTTCGAGCGTAGCGTAGGCGTAGAGAGAAAGTGTTGCATTGAGGATAGCGCCATTGTAGAGGTCACAATACGGGCTGACATCGGTACCTCCGCCGGCGAGGCCTATTCGTAAAGGTGCTTTGCTGCGATAGATCATAGTGTTGTGTCTGGTCATCTGGCGGCTTTCTGTCCACCCCGGTAGCTGATGCGCATTCCCTGGTGGCTGTTGGCGCCTAGGCTAAAGATTTTATCGTTTCAACCAATTTCGACCAGGATAGCTTTTGCTTTTCTGAACGAAGATGGGGAATAAAAAATTCTTCACCTAATTCGTAAAACTCTAATATGGCACTGGCAATCGCCGTGGGCTCCACAGCCGCTACCAATCCACATTTCCGGTCCGGGACCATGGAAGGCAATCCCCCCACATTGGTGACCACCATCGGTTTTTCATAATGATAGGCAAGGGGCGTAACTCCGCTCTGCGTGGCATTCCGATATGGCTGTATGACAACATCAGCCGCGCAGAAATAATACACGACTTCACTATCCGGAATAAAATGAGTGTGCATGATAAGTTGTGATCGTATCCCGAGTCGATCTATTTGCTCCTGGTATGCCTTTTCATCTTCATAAAATTCGCCCGCCACTAACAATTTTATTCCTGCTTCCGTGATCCTCACATCAGCCATAGCTTCGAGCAGGATATCAAGTCCCTTATAATTTCTGATAAACCCAAAGAAAAGAATCACCTTTTCATCTTTATCAATGCCTAGTTTTTCCCTGGCTACATCCTTTGCAATGGCGTCACCGAAATTGTCATACAACGGATGTGCTACCAACTGTGCAAGTTTTAATTTTTCAAGCAATCGCAAATCTGACATCACTTTTTCAGACATTGTGATAAAGGCATGACAGCTTCCGATAAAATATTTTGTAAACATCCTGTCCCCCGGCCTCTTCTCATGCGGGATGACATTGTCCGCAAGACCAATGATCCGGGTATGTTTGTTTTTTCTCACCAGACGTAGGATCGTACCAAGCGCGGGACCCATAAACGGAATCCAGAATCTCACCAGGATGATATCAGGCTGGTCTTTTGCAATCCTTCGTCCAACCTTTACCCAATTGAGCGGATTGACTGAATTGATAATGGTGTAAATAGTGAGGTTTGCAGGTGCTGGTTCGTCAGTAAACTGGGAGGTTCCGGGAAACAGAAAGGAAGGGTACTGGAGTGAGTAAGAGTAAATAACGCATTCATCCCCTTGTGCCTTAAATTCCTTAGCCAACCGGTGGTTAAAGGTCGTCAGACCTCCCCTGAGCGGATGTGCAGGGCCGATAATGGCTATTTTTTGCCTACTGTCCATATAATACTACAAATCAAAGCGCAAGATAAGTGCCCTTTTCTGACTTCCCTGCTTTGCAGGTTGTCCATATTCTGATACATTTAGCCCTTCAAACATAAGATTTATGAAAATCCTCTACTTCGCCCTCTTATTCCTGGTGTCTTTTCAACTTGGAGCACAACAGCTGCATAAAGTTGCCCAAACTGTTGAAGAAACCCTTCCCGGATGGGCCACCAAAATGTATGGAGATCATCCAAACGTCTGGCAAGTGGATGATGAATATCGCATCTGGCGACAGACTAATCCTGATGCAAAGACAACCTATACCCAGTATTATAAAAAATGGCGTCGTGCTGTGGAGCCTTTTATCAATGTACAAGGTTTCGAAGAAAGACCAACACAGGCTTCCATTGACGAATTCAATTCAAGACTTGAAAAATTAAAAATTACTGGAGCTTCCCGTGGTGCCGACTGGTCAAATTTAGGTCCTGTGGAAACATTCAATACAAACACAGGACCATCTCCACTGGCAAAATCAGAACAAGCCAACATCTACTGCATCGACCAATCCCTCTCCCATCCTGATATCGTGTACTGCGGGACAGAAGGCGCTGAAATTTTTAAGAGCACTGATAAAGGTTTAAACTGGACGTGTGTCTCCAGAACATATGAAATAGGCGCTCCTGGTGCACTCGAAGTTCATCCGACAAATCCCGATATCGTATTTGTTGGTGAAAACAATAATATCAGAAGAAGTACAGATGGCGGCGCAACCTGGGAACTCGTCCTCACTGATCAGGAGATGTGGACCAATGATATCCAGATCAATCCGGGAAATGACTTAATCGTATTGGCCGCCACACAACATGGCTTATATAGAAGCGAAGATGGAGGAACTACCTGGAACAGGCTGCTCAATGAACCCTCTTATGACCTCGAATGGAAACCCAATGACCCATCAGTCGCTTACCTCGTACGCAATGACCCTGCTGCAGGTATTTGTCGCTTTTATAAATCAACTGATGCCGGTCTCAACTGGGAACTCAAAGACAACGGATGGTTTTTCTCTGACCAGGAAGGCCGCAATGACGGTGGTGCTCGCCTGGCCGTAACTAAAGCGGATCCGAACAGAATATATGCAGTACTCATCGGAGAAGCGAAAACGGATGATTCAGGATTTATAGGCATCTGGAGATCAGATGATGCGGGTGAATCATGGACACTCCCTAATCCTCCGGCTGGTGGACCGTGGGACGAAGTCACGCATCCCAACATGGCCACCATCGGACGCACCGGCGGATATCATCAGGGTTTTTACAATTTAGGTTTTGATGCTTCAGATGTAGATCCTGATTTTGTCATGGCGGGTTTTCTCAATCTGTGGGTGTCAATTGATGGTGCACAGACCTTCTCTTGTGATGGAGGATATTGCGGTAACAATTTCAACTACGTGCATCCTGACTGCCAGGAAATAGAAATCAACGGCACTGATATCTGGATGACGAGCGATGGTGGTATCGAATATTCCAATGATCATTTTGTCACACACTATGCAGTCAACCGCGGTATCACCAGCGCTGACTACTGGGGCTTTGGTACCGGCTGGAATGAAGACATCCTCGTGGGCGGTCGATATCACAATGGCAACTCTGCATGGCATGAAAACTGGTTACCCGGCGAGCACCTTGGTCTTGGTGGTGGCGAAGCTCCAACAGGCTATTGCAATCCGGGAGAAGGGCGATTGACTTACTATTCAGATCTCGGTGGTGTGCAGTTACCTGAATCACAAAACGGATATGCCCGTTATTTTCCTTTTTCAAAATTTCCAGTTGAAAGTTATTACGACGCAGAGAGTGGTGAAATGGAATGGGATCCACGCTCGTGGAATACTTTTTACCTGACCAATCAAAATAAAATCTGGAAAACAACCGATGGAGGTTCTTCTTTCTTTGTGTTACACGAATTTGATACGATTATTAATGCAAATGCCATGAGCTTCGAAATCAGCCGAAGCAATCCGGAGGTGATGTATTTATTTCAACGCGATGATTACTCCTGGGATCCGGGGCGCTTATGGAAAACGGTTGATGGTGGAGAAAACTGGACTGAACTTTCCTTTCCTCCAGGCTATGCACGCAGAGGATTACTGGCCTGCAGTGCAGAAGATGAAAATCGCATCTGGCTTGCATTTCCGGATAGCGGCGATGGTGAAAAAATATACACTTCCTACGACGGTGGTGAAAACTGGGTGAACATGACCACCGCTGCATTGAATGGTGAACACATCACGTACATCCTCCACCAGGGCGGCACGGATGGCGGGCTCTATCTGGGTACCTACCGATCGCTTTGGTTTAAAGACGACAACACTGCTGAATGGATGCCTTACAATGAAGGCCTTCCTAAATCAATTGCCACGTGTATCCTTCGTCCATTCTATCGCGATAACAAACTACGCATCGGTGCATATGGCAAAGGCATCTGGGAAGCTCCTTTCGCTGTTACATCACGACCTGTCGCACAGCCGATGGTTCACAAAAGAGAAACAGCATGTCCCGGAGACACCATTCGCTTTGATGATTACTCGATGCTTGATCATACGGATGCTACATGGCAGTGGCAATTTCCAGGCGGCATGCCCTCCACTTCAAATCTGAGAAACCCTAAAGTCGTCTATTCTTCTTCCGGCAAATATGATGTTACGCTGACTGTTCAGAATCCAAATGGTACTTCCACAAATACTGTTGAAGATATGATTGAAGTACTCATGCCGGTGATCAATGAAGTACCGCCGCTGATTGATTTCACGACAACAGATCATTTCACCATCGTCAATCCTGACAATGGAATCACCTGGGAACCTGTCAGCCTCGACGGATGTATCCCGGATGGTGATGTAGCCTATTTTGTCAACAACTATGACTACAGTGGCTATGGCATCGATGATATCCTGCTGCCTGCCAACCTGGATCTGACACAGGTCGTGGATCCGGAGTTGCACTTTAACGTAGCTTATGCTCCCTATTACGATGGCAATGCATTCATTGATTCGCTCAAGGTGTTCCTCAGCAATAACTGCGGCACCTCTAATATTACTCTATTCAAAAGCGGTGGTGAAGAATTGAGTACCACCTCAAGTGGTCAAGGACCAAACAACTTGTATGAATACGATAGATTTTCACCACAAAACTGTGAGGAGTGGAGACCAGTAACTCTTGACCTCCGTGCTTATGTGGGCCAGTATGTCACCATCCGCTTTGTCAACCAATCCGGATATGGCAATCAGATGTACCTCGATAACATCTGGCTTGAGACTACATTGGTATCAACTGAAGGAGCCGATCAAAAAATGGCAATTAGCCTTCAGCCAAATCCTACATCCGGACAAACTATCATCACCGGTCAAAACGATACTGGTCATCAATTAAAATTAACACTTCACTCTCCTTCAGGCATCATCCTTCTTGATAAAAAGATCCCTATCAATACCGGTAGCTGGCAGGAAGCAATTGATCTCAGTCGTTATCAGCCGGGAATATATTTTGTAAAGATCATCAGTGATCAGGGTGAGGTGTGGACGGAGAAGGTTGTTAGGCAATAAATTCGTCTTGCCCCTAAATCCCCTAAAGGGGACTTCAATTTGTCTAATTAATTTCTTCCTTTTGAAAATCATCGAAAGGCCTGCAGGGCCATGCACCAATCTGTTATTTGAAGGCTCCAGCCTTCAAATCAATATTCGTATCTGAGTCCACCAGAAAAATCATTGTGAGGCAGGTTGTGCCTGCCTGGTAACAAACACAAGAAAATACCCCACAACCCCTACAGCCATCACCCCCGTCACCATAAACGCTACACCTGACCCAAACGCATACCACATCAACCCGGTCAGCGAACTCGCGAGTAATGCACATATACTTTGAAATCCGGAATAGAATCCAATAGCGGTAGCCGTATCCTTCTTCTCTGCAATATTAGAGATCCACGCTTTAGCTATACCTTCTGTCGCTGCAGCATAAATGCCATAGGTTGCAAACAGCACAATGTATACCCACGACTCGGCTTGCATAGACATACCGAAGTAAACGAGTGCAAACATCACAAGACCTACGATGTACATCTTCTTCAATCCAATCCGATCTGCCAGCACACCAAGTGGCAACGCAAAAAGTGCATAGACGAGATTGTAAAGAATATACGTCCCGATCACCCACGTATCATTCAATCCGGATTCCTTGAGCTTGAGGATGAGAAACAGATCAGAGCTATTGAACAAAGCAAAAATCAGGAAACCAATGATGACCTTTCGGTACAGTGCAGGACTTTCTTTCCAGTATCCGAGAAAAGAAAAAAAACTTCCACCCTTCTGAACCAGCTTTGGTTCTCTGTGCTGGTCTTTGATAAAAAAAGTAAACAATACCGCTATGACACCCGGAATAAATGCCAGGAAAAACAAGGTCTTATAATTTTCCGGATAGTAATAGAGATAGATCAACGCAATGATCGGTCCCAGCGCTGCACCAAGGGTATCCATCGCGCGGTGAAATCCAAATACCTTTCCCTTAGTCTCTTTTGTTGTTTCATCCGACAGCATCGCATCCCGCGCACTCGTACGTACTCCTTTGCCAAGCCGATCCATGCTGCGAGTAATAAAGATCCATACTGGATGCGCTATTAAGACCATCAATGTTTTGCCAACAGTACTCAAGGCATAACCCCACTGCACAAACGGCACCCGCTTACCTGTGATGTCAGATAACTTTCCAAAATAGCCTTTACTAAGTCCGATGGTCGCCTCCGCAAATCCCTCCAACACCCCGATGAGTGCAATTGAAAATCCAATACTACTGAGATACAATGGAAGAACAGGATACAGCATCTCGCTGCTCACATCCTGGAATAAGCTGACGAGCGAAAGGATCCAAACCGTGCGCGTGATATGCTTCACGGGATATACGGTGTTTCATACAACGAGGTATTCTTCGGCTCAATGAGATCCCACAGATTACCATACAAATCCTTGAACACACCCACCGTCCCGTACGGCTCCTCGACTGGCCCGCGAATAAATTCAACGCCATGTGCCGTCATGTGATCATAGTCCCTGTGGAAATCATCTGTATGCAGAAAAAGAAATACACGACCACCTGTCTGGTTACCTGCACGTGATAGTTGCTCTTCATTCGCAGCCTTTGCCAACAGCAGTGTACATCCCTCATCATCCGAAGGAGCCACCACCACCCAACGTTTGGTCTCACTCATGACCGTGTCTTCCACTAGTCTGAATCGAAGGATATCAACATAGTAGCGGATGGCTTCGTCGTAGTCGCGGACGACAAGGGCGATGTGGGCTATTGTTCTAATCATGTGTAAGAGAGTGAGAGAGTAAGAGAGGTGTGAGAGAGTGAGAGAGTGAGAGAGTGAGAGAAACTCTTACTCTCTTACATCTCTTACTCTCTCACTCTCTTACTCTCTTACACTTAGCCATTGGATGAGAAGCCTGACCCCATACCCCGTCGCACAATACCCTTTCCCAAACCCATTCGGCTGAAAACCCATACCAGCTATGTCCAGGTGCGCCCAGGAAGTATGCTCTGAAGTGAAGTACTCAAGAAATTTAGCAGCTGTAATCGATCCTGCGTAAGGCTTCTCGCTGAGGTTCTTGATGTCGGCGATATCGGAGTGCATGTCATCGTGATACTCATCAAACATAGGCATGCGCCATACACGCTCACCTGAGGAAGCACCGGCTGCTTCGAGTTCAGCGACCAGTTGGTCATTTTTACAAAAGAGCCCTGCTGCCTGCGGACCCAAGGCTGCTACGATACTGCCTGTGAGTGTAGCCAGGTCGATCATCACATCAGGTTGGTATTCCTTCACAGCATACGCCAGCGCATCTGCCAGGATCAATCTTCCTTCTGCATCTGTATCCAGCACTTCAATCGTCTTTCCGGCATAGGATGAAATCACATCACCCGGTTTGATGGACAGGCCATCTATACTATTGTCTGTGGTGGGCGTAATCGCCATCACATCTACTTTCAATTTTAGTCTTGCACATGCTTCGACTGCACCTAGAGCTGCAGCAGCACCGGCCATGTCACTCTTCATATAGTGCATGTTTTTCGAATCCTTGATGGAGATACCTCCTGTATCAAAGATGACCCCCTTGCCGATGAAGATGATTTTTTTTGTAGCCTCAGGATGTTTGTAATGTGTGACAACACACACCGCTGGTTGTTCACTCCCACGATTCACTGCCAGTAAGGCGTGCATACCGAGTGTGGTGAGATCTTGCTTGTCAAGTACTGTTGCGGAATAACCATATTGCGCTGCACTCCTTGAAGCCCAGGCACCGATGTATGCGGGAGATTTATGACTTGAAGGTGTATTGACCAGGTTCATGACTTCTTGTTGCACAAGACCGATGGTGATTCCATCTTTTGCAACTTCTTCCGCAACTCCTGCAGCTAGTAATGTGTAAATATCTTCTGAAACTGATTTATGATTGTTGTCTGACTGTTTGTACAATCCCAGATCATATTGTCCCGCTGTCCATCCGGCGAGGGCGGATTGCACCAACTCATTTGCATGG
>JANNSS010000003.1:0-7270 GCA_031402955.1 Saprospiraceae bacterium | reverse complement strand
AGGTTCGTCTCGGCTACTTCGGCTCTGCGGTTGTTGAGCTGTCGCATGAGGTTGCGCATGGCCGGTCGAAACACAGCACAAGTCCGTTCTCGACGACTGGGATTATAGAGTGGTCATTTCGGCTCCGCTCAACGACCGGGATTTTTACACGGAGCACAGATTTTATTTGAGTTTACATTAGAATCAGATCCTGCTCATTGACGTTTCGACTTCGCTCAACGTCTTGGTGATTCAATCTGATAATCTCGAAAGTCGTCGAGCGGAGTCGAGACGACATATGTAATGGCATTTGACGGAGCACAAACTTTTCATACTGTGTCATGGGCACATGTCCCGGTCGTTGAGCGGAGCCGAAACGAACATTGCAGGGGCAAAGTAGAGTGTGAAAAATATTTCACACCGTGGACTTAATCTCATTCATCCAGCAGTCTCCGGTGATAATTGACCTGGCCCAAGTGATAACCAAGGTGTGACGCAAGGTGTACGAGCATATACTCCGTTGAAGTGGTCTTGCCGCCGAATACCAATGCCGGAAACTCTTTTTCCAGATCCTCAAGGGAGAGTTTGTCCAGTGAGGAATTGACTACTGCAATAGTTTCATCGATTTGCCTGATCAGTTCTGCTTTTGAAATTCCCTTCAGGGAAAACTCCAGCTCCCTTAGCCTGACATAGCCGGTATGCCCAAGCATTTCCCCGATAAAACTATTGAGGTTGCCGACCAGGTGCAAGGCCAGGTTGCCGGCGGAATTTGGGATATTCCTTTCGATTTGCCAGATGGCGTTCTCGCTATTGTATAGCTCTATTTCAGCCCTAAGTTTCGTGAGGTCCCTTTCGAATAAAGTCTTGAGTGTTTCGATCAGCATTTCAATAGCATTTGAATAGTTAACTATCTCCTATATAACAGGCATTCTCATTTATCTTTTTATGAATTTAGAACTATACTGTCTACTGCCCAAAACATACACAACCGTGTACATACCACTTGACAAATAACCTAAGTTATCCAGGGTGATCGTATTATTGGATATTGTCTTATCATAAGATATGACAAGCTTTCCTTCGTGGTTATAGATTTTCAAATACACATTTTGTGCATCTCCATTTTCTACACTGATGTTCAGTTCACTATCTACAGGATTAGGATAAGAGATCTGGTTTAAGGTCAGGACAACCTTTTCTATCGCCACCGGGCTCTCCTGATACACGCGCACATAATCTATTTCCATAGCACTTTGTGTAAAGCCGGGGTCAATCACAGACTGTATAGCGACATTGAGCAAGAGATATTGATCCGCATCGAAAGGCCAGGTGGTGTTATCCTTCACCAATGGGTTATAGGTGTAGTGGATATTCCCGTCTACGCTGAAAACTAACTTCTCCGGCGTCCATAAAAATGTATAAACATGAAAAGCACTTGAAGCCGTTGGGATACTCTGTCCGCCAAGGTTAACTGTACCACCAAAACTCGAAGGAGTATGGATGGCGCTCTGCACATAATTCTGATTGGTGCCCCAATGCTCCATGATATCTATTTCGCCGCACGCGGGCCAGCCGGTGGTACCAAATCCTTGCGTGTCCCAATAACCTCCGTTTTCATTAATGTTCTTGCCGAGCGTCCATATGGCGGGCCATGTTCCGACACCGA
This sequence comes from Saprospiraceae bacterium, assembly GCA_031402955.1. Taxonomy (GTDB): domain Bacteria; phylum Bacteroidota; class Bacteroidia; order Chitinophagales; family Saprospiraceae; genus Opimibacter. Next base: position 5,625 of record JANNSS010000003.1, on the reverse strand, counting down.
ATGGAAGTTTTGCTCTTACCTCAACCTTGCCGTATGTGAATGAAAATTTTGAATTTAATCTGGCAGAGGTGTATTGTTTGGTATACCCCTGATCTGTAAATGATTCTTTCTTTGCGATGATCTTTAGGATGCCATCTTCCACAACAGCATTCGCTGTACGATTGGTGTAGTGTTGAATTTCTCCATTGTACCAGCTTCCCGGAGTGGGCAATTGTGTCTGGTGAAACCACTTCGCATTATCAATCGCCCCATTGGTATCGAATTCGTCTGACCATAGCAGATAATCATATTCCGGATCAACAGGAAGCGTGCCATCATAATAGATATCATCTATCAATGCCCGCACCTGATCAGAATTGTTTTCTCCATTGACCTGAATCAGGACCCGGTTGAAATCGGTGCGTTGTGTTGGAGGAAGTGAATTGTTGTCTAAGTTGATGTAGTTGTCATCTTCAAAATCAAAGGTGACGGTTTGCCATTGATTGAGGGCGATGGGCTTGATGATTTCGCTCTGGGTGATCCATGGTTGATTTAAGGTGCCATCCTGCAGCTTCAGGGAGACTTGATTGTTCTGGGTTCCAGTCAGCCCGTCCGAAGGCACATAGATTTTTATAGAAAACGTATGGTCCGTCGATAAATCAAAGTTATTGCTGACATCAAATCCGATATTGGCGTACTGCCCGCCAACATCGCCGTACTCCAAGACAGTTGCGGATGTGTTGATGCCTTGCTGGTATGGATTGGAAAGACTCGTATTGAGATTGCAATTGTCTCCGTACCAGGTGGTGATGGTTCCATTGCCTTCAAAATCATCCTGCACGGTCTGGGCATTGGAAAACATGGGAAGACATAACAGCAGTATGGCAATAGAGAAAAACTTAAGCATGCGCAGGTCGTTGAATTGAAGATATTGAGGGGAGCAAAATACAAAATGAAAAATGAAAAACGAAAAGTGAAAAGTGGAAGGTATTGTCTGGAGACAGATAATCCTTTATTTCTTTACTTTGATATTCCTGGCTTGGTATTCGGTATTCGTTCTAGCCATACCTACTAAATTTATTAAACTTCTAACTTTTCCTTTCTTACTGGCTATTCCATGTTGAAAATTAGCAGGATCAAACTTCTGACAAACTTCTAACTTCGATATTCCTTGTTCGGTATTCGATATTCCCTCTTCTTTTGCCCTCGTTTATTGTGGCTGCGCCAATAAACGATCCCTGTGTTCTCCAGTCACATGTTTCTGCGAAACATTGTGCTTCCGAAATCCCGGGATGTAGGGTGTTTTGCCCTCGTACGGACGGACGATCCCTGTTTTCTCCAGTCGTTCGTTTCTGCGAAACGTTTCGCTTCCGAAATCCAGGGATAAATAAGTGAAAAACGAAAAGTGAAAGGAATAGTATGTAGATTGATAATCCTTTACTTATTGCTTCTACTTATTACTTCTACTTCAATATTCCTTATTCGTTATTCACTAGAGTACAGTCCCCGAAAACCGGGCATCCAGATGCTCCACGTGTTTGACGTGATTGGTGATATTGAGAAATTGCATAAGTGCCCAGGCGATCGCGATCATCAGGACAAACATCAGGATGGTATAATTCCAATCGAAGTGGTCTTTCACCGGACCAATCAGTTTGGCGCCAACAATACGACCAAGGTTGCCAAGGGTCATGTACAACGTAAACTGGCTGGCTGAAACCTTTTTCCAGCAACACTCCATGGAGATCGCAAAGATGCCAATGCATGCAAAGACATACAGGATCTGGTATACAATCATGAATGCGCTGATAAACCAGTTATGAATCCAGTATATTTTTAAAAACGCAAGGCCACAGGTCAGGAGAATCAGCAGGAAGAAATAGATATTCATCATTCTTTTTTTTCCGTACTTATCGATCAGTATACCTCCGACCAACATACCTCCGATACCTCCGATCAGGCTTGCTGTCGCAAAGAAATTAGAATAAGCGATGTTTGTCCACCCCAGCGCCTTCACGGTAAAAATGGGTAGCAACGTAGCGATGTAATTATAGGAGCCCTGGGCAATAAACAAAATGATGCCCAGCAGCAGACTATTGCGGAGACTGACTACACTAAACAGTGATTTAAAAATAATCGCCCAACTCTCGAGTTGCATTTGTTTCGTTTCAGGAGAGGCCGCTCCTGCCGTCCATGGCAGAAGTTTTTCGCCGGATCGCTCGCGCGAAAACAAAGGGACTAGCATGATCAATCCAACTAAAACAGAAAGCATCAGGATCGCAAAAGAGAAACCATATAGACTGATGAGCCAGCTACCCATGGCAAGTGATGCGGAAGTGCCTATGATTTTTGCGCCCCACATAAATCCATTGGCTCTGGCCTGTTGATGGATAGGCACAATATCAATGGCCATTCCATCTGTGGCTACATCCTGGAACGAACCAAAGAAACCAACGGCAAAAGCTGCAGCCATCAGCATATTTAAGTTATTCAATGGGTCCGGCACGAGGGCCATCGCGATAAAGCTTGCGATCAATCCCAGTTGCCCGAATAGTATCCAGGGCCTACGTCTTCCCATGGGCAAATAGCTAAACCGATCCATGAGCGGAGCTACCACCATTTTAAAACTCCAGGGGATACTAAAGACAGCAACAAACGTCCCGATTTCTCCGGCTGACTTTCCATTCATCGCCATCCATGCAGGAATACCAAACAACGTCATGCCTTCCGGAATGCCTTGAGCGACGTACAAGGCGATAAAATTGAAATACCGTAAGAAGGTATTCTCTGAAAGCGAGGGTAGATCCTTTGATTTATTCGAGGGAATATTCAGACTGATACTCATTTCTTGATTTTAATTGGTTCACCGAATAGTTTCTATAAAATTGTTTCTCCACTGCCATCTTATCTTTTCCAACCTCTTAGATATTGAGCATATGCAACACCCGTGCAGACAACACAAGAGCTATCGCCACACCTCACCGGAGTCAGGACAAATAACAATGCATGCATGAAATCTAAAGATGGAAATGGATCAGCCTGGAAAGGCTACTGGTCGGGAACAGATGATAAATGTAGTAGAATAATGTGAAAACGCAAACTACAGTCAGTTTTGCCATTTTGCCCTCGTCTATTGTGGCTGCGCCAATAACCGATCCCTGTTTTCTCCAGTCGTTCGTTTCTGCGAAACGTTACGCTTTCGAAATCCTGGGATAGAACATGGTCCCTGAGCTTGCCGAAGGGAAGAAAAAATGCATCTCCCCCCACACGCCGCCTCTTCGCATACGAAGAGGGCGGCGTGTGGAAGAGGACTTCGCTGTGCACCCTTCGACAGGCTCAGGGACCGGAATAGGCATTTGATTCTTGTTAAAAACATTCAATAAAAATCAAACTTTCCTCCTTTTCCGTGGTTTCACAATCGACGGTTTTATGGTCAGGATGATGGATATCAAATTACACACTAAGGCCTTTATTCTAACCATATTGCCGTAAATTGCCGACCCACCCACTTTGAACGAATCCGAACAAAGAACATATCAATAACTAACAATACTAACAAACTAACAATCAATACAAAATGGAAAATAAGTCTCCATCAGACACTCCTGCATTGGATGTGAATGATAGTGTAAGCAAATGCCCGTTTAGTGGTGGCGCACTTAAGCAAGTAGCGGGGTCTGGCGCCAGAAACCGTGACTGGTGGCCGAATCTGCTTAAATTGAATATCCTTCGCCAGAACTCTTCCCTATCGAACCCGATGGATGAGTCGTTTAACTACGCAGAAGAGTTCAAGTCCCTCGATCTGAACGCTGTAAAGAAAGACCTCTTCGATCTGATGACCACCTCTCAGGATTGGTGGCCGGCTGACTACGGTCATTATGGGCCGTTTTTCATCCGGATGGCATGGCATAGTGCAGGCACCTACCGTATCGCTGATGGCCGTGGTGGAGCTGGATTTGGTACTCAGCGATTTGCACCACTCAACAGCTGGCCTGACAATGCTAACCTCGATAAAGCCCGCCTGCTGCTCTGGCCGATCAAACAGAAATACGGCAAGAAAATATCCTGGGCAGACCTGATGATCCTGGCTGGTAACTGCGCCCTTGAGTCCATGGGCTTTAAGACCTTTGGTTTCGCTGGTGGACGTGCGGATGTATGGGAACCGGCAGAAGACATCTACTGGGGATCAGAAGGCAAGTGGCTGGATGACAAACGTTACTCCAGTGACCGCGAACTCGAGAATCCCCTTGCAGCTGTCCAGATGGGACTGATCTATGTCAACCCCGAAGGACCAAATGGAAATCCAGATCCACTCAAGGCGGCTATTGATATCCGCGAGACTTTTGGACGTATGGCTATGAATGATGAAGAGACTGTCGCACTGATCGCAGGAGGACACAGTTTCGGTAAGACACATGGTGCAGCCGATCCGGGCAAATTCGTTGGACCGGAACCGGCAGCAGCAGGTATTGAAGAGCAAGGCCTCGGATGGAAAAACACTTTCAACAGTGGTAATGGTGTCAACACCATCACCAGCGGACTTGAAGGTGCCTGGACGACAACTCCTACTAAGTGGAGCAATAACTTTTTCGAAAATCTATTCGGCTTCGAATGGGAGCTGACGAAAAGCCCGGCAGGTGCACATCAATGGAAGCCGAAAGCAGGTGCGGGTGCCGGTACAGTACCGGATGCTCATGATCCGTCATTGCGTCACGCCCCTACCATGCTGACCACAGACCTTTCACTGAGAATGGATCCTATATATGAACCAATCTCAAGACGATTTTTCGAACACCCTGAAGAGCTGGCAGATGCATTTGCACGCGCCTGGTTTAAGCTGACACATCGTGATATGGGTCCAATCGCCCGTTATCTCGGCCCGGAAGTACCTCAGGAAGTATTGATCTGGCAAGATCCTGTTCCTGCTGTGAATCATCCGTTAATTGATGACCTGGATGCCGCTGCTTTGAAGAGTAAGATTCTGGATTCAGGACTTTCTGTATCAGAACTTGTATCAACAGCATGGGCATCAGCATCTACTTTCCGTGGTTCTGATAAACGTGGCGGTGCTAATGGCGGACGTATTCGTCTGGCTCCGCAGAAAGACTGGAAAGTCAACAACCCTACTCAACTGTCGAAAGTGCTGGCAGCGCTGGAGGGAATTCAAAAAGAATTCAACAGCGCGCAGGCTGATGGAAAGAAGGTTTCGATAGCTGACCTGATCGTATTGGGTGGAAGCGCGGGCATAGAAAAGGCTGCAAAGAATGCGGGTCACACTGTAACGGTGCCTTTCACACCTGGTCGCACAGATGCTACACAGGAACAAACGGATGTGGATTCATTCAACATCCTCGAACCAGCTGCCGATGGTTTCCGCAATTATGTGAAGACCAAATACCCTGTTGCCACTGAGGAAATGCTAGTGGACAGAGCACAACTGTTGACATTGACGGCACCTGAGATGACGGCACTGGTCGGTGGTCTGCGTGTGCTGAATACCAATTATGATAAATCTCGTCATGGTGTCTTCACTAAAAATCCTGAAGTACTCACCAATGACTACTTCATGAACTTACTTGATCTGAATACAACCTGGAAGTCCACTACAGACGCCCAGGAAGTATTTGAAGGTCGCGATCGCAAGAC
>JANNSS010000002.1:0-2412 GCA_031402955.1 Saprospiraceae bacterium | reverse complement strand
TGGTCCTGAAAAAGAAAGGGCCTGAACCCACTGAAATCACCGATACAGGGATCCGGCAGTATCTATATTATCAAAACTCCAGGTTGCACGAATTGCTTACCTATTTTCCTTTCCTTCAATTGCTATTGCTCAGTGCCTTTGTCGGCATCGGATATATCAGCATCAACAATGCCCGGCGTGCTGAACAAAACAGGGTCTGGGTGGGTATGGCTAAAGAGACGGCGCATCAGCTTGGTACCCCTATCAGTGCGATCATTGGATGGATCGAACACCTGCGGGACTCCTATCCTGAAGGCTCGAAGGAGATCAATGCGTTGAAAGAAATGCAGCTGGAGGTATTAGTTGAAATGCAGAATGATGTGGCGCGCCTGGACCTGATCGCTGACCGTTTTAGTAAAATAGGATCATCGCCGGCGCTCACCCCTGTGGATATCTATGCGCAGATGCGCGAGATCACGACATATATCCGACGAAGGGCTTCCCGTAAAATAGTTTTTAAAGAACCTGCAGAAGATACAGCACCACTTATCGTAGCTATCAATCCTCCGTTATTCAACTGGGTCATCGAAAATATCATGCGCAATGCATTGGATGCGCTGGAGGAAGGGACAGGGACCATTGAATGGATTATACACCATCATCATGACTATGTCGAAATCGACATCTCCGATTCCGGCAAAGGTATCCCGCCTTCAAAAGTCAAAGTCGTATTTGAGCCCGGATTTACCACCAAAGCGCGTGGCTGGGGGCTGGGCCTCAGTCTGGCGAAGCGTATCATTGAAAACTACCACAAGGGGAAGATTTTTGTCAAGCATTCGAAGCTTGGGGAGGGGACTACTTTTTCTCTGCATCTGCCTTGCAGGCGTGATGCCAGCGCAAAGTGAAAAACGAAAAGTGAAAAATGAAAAGAGCAGTGGGCAGTATTCGGTAATCGGTATTCGGTAATCGGTATTCAGACTTTATGATTCCTTTACTGGAAGCTGGAAGCTGGTAGCTGGTAGCTAATATCCCTCAGAAAAATCAAAAAGGTCCCCTTCAGGGGATTTAGGGGTAGAATAAGATTTTAACTTTGCATCGGCAATAAACTAAAATCATGAGTAAGCAACTATCCATTTTCCTGGAACACCTGTCGCTGGATCCGGCGAAGGTTCATTACATGAAGACGCCGGCTGAGCTGATCGAGGATACCATCCTCAAGCGCCAGGGTGTGCTCGCTGATACAGGGGCCTTGTGCATTGATACCGGCAAGTTTACCGGCAGGTCACCTAAAGATCGGTTTATCGTGAAGGATGACATCACCGATCCGGCAGTGGATTGGGGGGCGGTCAATAAGCCGTTTGAGCAGGAGAAATATGAAGTCCTGAAAACAGAAATACTGGACTATGTGCGCCAGCGGGAGGCCTATATCCATGATGGGTATGTCTGCGCGGATGAGAACTATAGGCTCAACGTGCGGGTGATCGCGGAGCTTCCCTGGAGTGCCCTTTTTGCCAATAATATGTTCCTCCGCCTACATGCGGATGAGGTCGAAAATTTTGCGCCGGAATGGACTGTTGTCTGCGCTCCGGGCTTCCTGGCGGATCCGGCTAAACATGGCACACGTCAATCGAATTTTGCCATTATCAATTTTACAGATCGGGCTATCCTGATCGGTGGCACCGGCTATACAGGAGAAATCAAGAAGGGGATCTTCAGTGTATTGAACTTCCTGCTTCCCCATGATGAGAAAATCCTTTCCATGCATTGTTCGTCGAATGTGGGCAAGCAGGGTGACACCGCTGTTTTCTTTGGATTATCAGGTACTGGAAAGACTACGTTGAGTGCAGATCCACAACGATCGCTGATCGGAGATGATGAGCATGGCTGGTCTGAAGAGGGTGTCTTTAATTTTGAGGGTGGTTGTTATGCCAAATGCGTAGACCTCACAGAGGAGAAAGAACCGGATATCTTCCGTGCGATCAGGCATGGAGCTTTGCTTGAAAATATCCGTTTCTGTCCGGGAACACGCACCGTCGATTATGCCAATATTTCGGTGACTGAAAATACAAGGGTTTCGTATCCGCTGTACCATATAGAAAATATGATGCCGGGCAGTGTAGCCGGTCATCCACGTAATGTATTCTTCCTGACCGCTGATGCGTTTGGGGTATTGCCTCCAATCAGCAAGTTGACGCCGGAGCAGGCGATGTATCATTTCATCTCAGGATACACAGCTAAGGTAGCGGGAACTGAAGCAGGCGTGACTGAACCGCAGGCTACATTCTCAGCTTGCTTTGGTGCTCCATTCCTTCCGTTGCATCCTACTCAATATGCAAGTATGCTCGGAGATCTGATGCGTCGTCACAAAGTCAACGTTTGGCTGGTCAATACCGGATGGTCAGGTGGGCCGTATGGAGTGGGCAGTCGTATCAA
>JANNSS010000001.1:0-8271 GCA_031402955.1 Saprospiraceae bacterium | reverse complement strand
ATTGAAGGGTGAAAATTTGCTTCAGGATATGCTTGGTATCACGGTGCCGGAACAATGGACTGAATTTGGAACGGCTCCCTTTGAATACGCTCTGAAAAAAATCAAAGACACCCCAGCCGATTCCATTTGGTGGAGTTGGCTTCCCATCCTCGTTTCAGAAAACATGCTGATCGGCAATGCTGGCTACAAAGGACCTCCGGAAAACGGAATGGTTGAAATCGGGTATGAAGTTGCTGTCGATTATCGCAACCGTGGTTTCGCAACTGAAATCGCAAAAGCACTTGTTGAAAATGCGTTTAATCATCCTGACGTGAAAACCATTATAGCACACACACTGCCGGAAGAAAACGCCTCCGTCCGTGTATTACGCCGATGCGGTTTCACCTTTGTGACAGAGGTGATGGATCCTGAAGACGGACTCATCTGGAAGTGGAAACTTGATCAATAGAAACCGGAATGCGCAATTCCCATTTTAGATACTTACCAAAGAGGCGGCTTCACAACTTATTTGTCTCTATTCTTTCCACGCGATCAAGCAGTTCTTTCAGTTGAACCTTTAACAATTCATTCTCCGCTTGTAATTCCTGCACAGCCTTCACCAGCGGAACGACAAACTCTGCGTACCGTAATCCATAGTTATCCTTTTCATTTTGTGGAACAACAACCCCATCGAAATCAAAACCAATTTCTTTTGCGGCTGCCTCCACTTCCTGTGCGATAAATCCTGTGTGGATGATTTGGGATCGCTGGATTTCTTCTTGTTGTTGCTTGTTTAGCTCGGCTTCATCAAATCTTTCTGCCCACCCATCAGTTTGAATGTGATGATTGTACTTCTCCATGTCGAATTGGTAAGTCACAGGACGTAGTCGTTGAATAAAATCAAGGCCCGGGACTTTTTCTTCAACATTGAATTTAAAGCGTCCATCGGAAGGGAAACTGTATGCTACCTGGCCTTCGACGATAGTCACTAAAGAATTTCCGATCCGGACTTTATTGCTTGTTCCACATAGGGTATTATACCCTAAGGCCATTGCGTTCTCAGAGTCGGGAGCACTCAGAAAAGCAGTTCTGCCGATACATACATTGCTATTTACAAACGTATGTGAAGAACCTGATAGATCTCCAATAAAGACATTATCGTTCCCCGTTTGACTGTTCCCCCCGGCGGAATGACCTATGTAACAATTACGCAGACCTGTAGTGTTAATTGCCCCAGCACCAAATCCAATAGATGTATTTTGGTTTCCATCCGAATTTGAATTGCCGGCTAACGACCCCACAAAAGTATTAGTAGATCCAGATATATTCGATCCGCCTGCTCCCTTGCCAATAAATGTGTTGCCATTTGCTGTGGTGTTCACATCCCCAGCACCCTGCCCCAAAAATGTATTATCGTAACCTTCTGAATTTAGAAGTCCCGCATTTTTCCCTAAAAAAGTATTGCCGAAACCAATAGTATTTGCACCGCCTGCATCCTGACCAATAAAAGTGTTGTCATTTGCTGTTGTATTCATATCCCCAGCGCCCTGCCCAAGAAAAGTATTATTGTCACCTTCTGAATTTGTCAGCCCGGCATCTTTCCCTAAAAAAGTATTACTGAAGCCAATGGTGTTTGCACCTCCGGCTCTCGTGCCAATGAATGTATTATCGTTAGCCGTTGTGTTCGCATCACCTGTTCCCTGTCCAATGAATGTATTAGCCGTGCCGGTAGAATTTAAACCGCCGGCATCTTTTCCAATAAAAGTATTGTCATTCGCTGTTGTGTTAGCATCACCTGCTCCCTGACCTAGAAACGTATTATTGTCTCCATCTGAATTAACGAGTCCGGCATCCTTACCAAGAAATGTATTACTGAATCCTGTTGAGTTTGCTCCGCCCGCATCTTTGCCAATGAATGTATTATCATTCGCCGTTGTGTTCGCATCACCGGTTCCCTGTCCAAGGAATGTATTATTCGTCCCTGTAGAATTTAGACCACCAGCATTTTGACCGACGAATGTGTTGTTGGGTGCAGTAGTGTTTGCATCACCCGCATCCTGACCAATAAATGTGTTGCTCTCTCCTGTTGAGTTTAAACCGCCCGTATTTTCACCAATAAATGTATTTCTATTGGCGGTTGTATTGGCATCACCTGAACCTTGCCCAATAAAGGTGTTGCTGAATCCTGTAGAATTTACAAAACCGGAATTCTGTCCAATAAATGTATTTCCATTAGCCGTAGAATTTAAACCTCCTGCGTTTTCACCAACAAAAGTATTGGCTGCACCTGCTGTGTTTGATCCGCCTGCACCTTCACCGATGAAAGTATTGTTGCTTGCAGTTGTATTTGCATCGCCGGCGCCTTGACCTATAAAGGTATTGTTACTAGCCATTGAATTTACAAGACCGGCACCCTGTCCAATAAATGTATTGGCAGCACCTGATGTGTTAGCTCCACCGGCGTCTTTACCAATAAAAGTATTGTTATTGGATATTGTGTTCGCGTCTCCCGCTCCCTGACCTATGAAAGTATTGTTGTCCCCATCTGAATTTACAAGCCCTGCTTCTTTACCTAAAAATGTATTATTGAATCCCGTTGAATTCGCTCCTCCTGCATCTTTGCCAATAAACGTATTATCACTCGCTGTGTTAATATCTCCTGCACCTTTTCCAACAAACGTATTATTGATAGCGCCTGCGTTGAATGCGCCTGCGAAATGACCAATGAATGTATTATCGGAACCTGTTGTCAGAACACCACCCGCAAGATGACCAACGATGGTATTGTTATTACCAGTAGTATTATCATTTCCTGCTGATTGTCCTACAAAGGTGTTGCTGGTCCCTGTGGAATTCAGAACACCCGCCTGATGACCTATGAATGTATTATCATGTGCTGATGTATTGGCATTCCCGGCCCGCTCTCCGACAAATGTGTTCCTGGTCCCTGTTGTGTTGGCCCCTCCGGTATTAGCGCCTAGAAATGTATTATCACTTGCTATCGTATTAACATCCCCTGCGCCCTGGCCAACGAATGTATTGTCAACACCGGTTGAATTTGCTGTACCCGCAGTTTCACCCAAAAATGTATTATTGCCTGCTGTCGTATTGGCGAAACCGGCATTGCTTCCTAAAAATGTATTTGAACTACCCGTGGTGTTTAATTGTCCACTCGTTGCACCAATAAATGTATTTGAAAAGCCGGTGGTATTGTTGAATCCTGATGTCTCCCCTACAAACGTGAGCCCCGATCCTGTAGTATTCTGAAACCCCACACCTGAACCGATAAATGTATTGTTATGTGCCGTATTTTTTCTTCCGGAGGAATGGCCCAGAAAAGTATTTCCTGAACCTGTTACGTTGTCCTTGCCCGAATTAAGACCGATAAATAAATTATTGTTGTTCGTGCCATCATCATTCAACCCTGCATCCAGGCCGATAAACAAACTATTGCCGGGAGATTGCAGCCTGGCTGACCGTCCATCCAGAACAAGTTGCTCGAAATTGGCGGTTTTGAAACGGATCTTATCTTCATCCGGATTGGCTTCCACCTGCACTTTCGTATCATTATCTGCATCTGCTAGTTCGGTGATATTTCCTTTCCTGATTTCTTTCCAGACGGTACCGTCAAAAAAGAAAAAACTCTTTATATCACTGTCATATACCAACAAACCGAATGCAGGACTCATGATAGATGTCCGGTTGGTCGTAGTCATCCGGGGAATGAGCACTCCTTTGTCCGCGCTTTTGATATCCAGCATCGAGGTAGGATCCGGAGCAGATCCATCCGTGGTAATGGCAACCTGAGCATGCATCATCGAAATGATACATAGGCACGCAGGAAATAACATCAGTATTTTTTTCATCAGCTTACGCGAATTGAAGGAGGTTTATGGTATCGCGTAAAACTATCGGAAAGTCATTGGGATGTCAATCGCTAGATGTAGTGAGGAATTTTTATGTTCGATCCTAAAATTCATTTCAAAAAGTACGGACAGGTCGCGACCTGTCCGTACTTTTTGAAATGAATTTTAGTCTCCCTTTGTGCGTGACACAACTCACAATTCACTCCCTCTCCCACACCTCTCACGTTCTCACGCTCTCACGCCTCACGTCTCAGGTTCCTTCGGTCGCCGAAGCCATTGAATCGGAATGAAATTCCATTCAATGTGCAAAGGAGACTCACGATTGACGACTCACGCTCTCACGCTCTCACACAATCCTATTCTTCATCGTAAGCGACAACGCCTCTCCCAGCGAATGCACATGGAGCTTTTCGTAAATATTCTTGATGTGCGTGTTGACGGTAAAATAGCTGATGCCCAGCTTGGCTGCTACCATTTTATAGCTATTTCCTTCTGCCAAAAGCGCAAGGACTTCTTTTTCTTTAGCAGTAAGGTTGTAATCCTCCACCGGTTTTGACTGATTAAAGTATTTCATCACCCGCAAAGCAACAGAGGGTGTCATGGAGGCACCGCCTTCAGATACTTCCCTTATGCTCTGAATAATTTTTTCTGCACTGGCGTTCTTCAGGATATAGCCTTCTGCACCTGCTTGTAAGCTCGCGAATATCCGCGCCTCATCCTCAAAAACGGTCTGCATGATGATCCGTATTTGTGGAAATTCTTTTTTTATTTTCATCACGCCACTGATCCCATCCACCCCGGGCATTTCAATATCCATGAGGATGATGTCCGGTTGAAGTTTGCGCATGTCGTCCAACACATGGCGGCAATCAGGAAAGGTTCCGATACATTCCATGCCTTCAGTCAGCGAAAGCAAGGCCTTCAGGCTCTCGCAGCGCTGCCGGTGATCATCATATATAACTACCTTAATCAAAACAGTGCAATGTATTTAATCCAAACCCAATTATCTATCGCTAATGTTAGCGAGTGGAATGCGACATTGAATAGTAGTGCCCTCCTCCTTTGTGGAGATAACCTTGAATATACCTCCCAGCGCCTCCGCTCTCTGTTTCATATTGTATAAACCATTCCCGCCATGTATTTCCTTCGTCTCAAAGCCTTTGCCGTTGTCGGAAATACGTACAAACAAATCTGGACTTTCGAGACTGATCTGCACCTGCGCTTGCGAAGCTTCACTGTATTTGGCTATATTGTTCAAGGCTTCTTTGACGATAAGCAATACATTTTTACGCGCGTCGAGCTTCTGTAATTTCTTTTCAGCATTGGCATCAATCATGTACTTGCATTCAATGTTCTTCTGAGACAACAAATCGTATCCATAATTTTTAATCCGTCCGGCGAGGGTCTCTCCTTCTCTTGGGGCGGAATGAATGGCCCATACAATATCGCTCATGTTTTCCATGACTTGCCGGCTGTTTTGATTGATTTGCTGCACGACTTCCATCGCCTTATCGGGATTATTCTTCATTTCCTTTTCTGCGACAGCGCTATAGATCTGGATGCTGCTGAGCGATGCACCCACATCATCATGAAGGTCCTGCGATATTTTATTCCGCAACATAAATATTCTTTTGATTTGGTCTACACGGTTTCGATAAATCAAATATCCCCCCATGACTACAACTGTAACACAGATCAATGCAAACCACCAGGTACTCCAGAAGGGAGGCTTGATATGCACAGCTATGCTCAATAAGATTTCACTCCATTGGCCTTCCTCGTTGCTGGCTTTTACATTGAACCGGTAATTTCCATACGGTACATTGGTGTACCCCGCGTACTGTTGATTGGAGGTTACCGTCCATGATTTATCAAAGCCTTCCAACATATAGGCGGTGTAAACTTCTTTCTGCGGATTGGTCCGGACAGTAGAATACACAAATGAGAAATAATTCTGACGATGTGATAAATATATTTCGCGTTGTTGTGCAGTGATAGGCCTTTCTTTGTCAAATATTTTAAACCCACTTAATACCAGATGTGGAAATTGTTGATCCGGATGATAGATTGACGGGTCAACTTCAATAAATTCATTATTACAAAAAAAATAGAGTTTGCCTTCCAACCCCGAAATTCCGTTCGCGGCAAAATCGTTGTCTGAAAAAACAAGGTCTAAGGCCAGCTTGCGAATACTTGATTTTTCTGCATTGAAATAATTAATGCCATCTGCTGTAGAGATCCAAAGATTGCCCTTCTTGTCCGACAGGATACTATTGATATAGTTGCTGTTCAATCCCTGCTGTTGCTGATAGTTGACATACGTGTTCTGTTCAGGATCAAATCGGAATATGCCGCTTCCGTGTGTACCAAGCCATATGTCGCCAGTAAGATCTTTTACAATGACGGTAATCGTACCCGAATTGGAGTTTGTTGAATCCCTTTCCATTGGATGAAAATGCGTAAACGTGTTGGACGAAATGGAATATTTAGAAAATCCATTACCTGCATTATACCCAATCCAAATTGCATCCTTGTCAGGCAATCCTGCAATAAGATTATTTGATTTAATGAAAGCTGGGGCTGACTTGTCCTTTTTGAAATATTTGATCTCTTTCGTGTTTACATTAACCTTGCACAATCCACCTGTCCATAACCCAACCCATAAATCTCCTTGCTCCCCCTTTTGAATAAAAAATATCCCCGGGTCTGTTTTATATTGCTTTACAACCTTTTCGGTCCTTGGATCAAGGCCTAATAATTGATCATAGATGCCAATCCATAACAACTGACCCTCCGAACAAAGAGTGGTGATATTGGTGATAGCTGTTTTTAATGGCACATGATGGAACGCACCTGAGGTGAGATTGTATTTATATAACCCCAGATTAGTGGCAAGCCAGATATGGTTGCGATCTGTTTGAGCCATCGCCTTGATCTTAAGTGGATCCTGCTCAATCCCTTTGTCCTCTACATTGACCTGGTGTATTTTGTAATATTGATTCGCTTCATTATATATACCTATCCCGTTGCTGGTTGAAATCCAATAATTACCTTCCTGATCTATGAAAAGTGCATTTCCTCTTTTGCTGATCATGGAATGACTGTGATGGACTGAAAAAAAATCGGCATCTGTCGTGGCCGTTTCAGGGTGATATATCTCCGAATCCGCCAGCCAATAAAAAATCCAGATCCGGTTTTTTTGATCTGCGGCTATTTGCTTTACACCAAAATTTATTTTTTTGGAGGTGATAGTTATCTGATTGTTGTCCGTATCAAAATAACTTAACTGTTGAGTCTTTTTATCCCTGAACCATAAACGGCTTTTAGCGTCCAGCGCTATTTCTCTTGCGTCAGCATTGGCAAAAACGATCCACTGATATGGGTTGTTGGCAGTACGGTAAAACTGATTGGAAGGAATATCGAGAAAATTTAATTCTTTACCTGTGGTCAGCCACAGCCCATGTTTCTTATGATCATATGCCAAATGAGTGATCAGGCCACCATCAGAAATAGTGGTAGCGTTGGCTATATTGTGCTGATAAAACACAATCGTATCCTTACAGACATCATAGCGCCACAAGCCATTTCCTCCGATCCAGATTGTACCGTCATCGTCTACCGCTATATCATAGATGCGATTGGTAATTTCAAAATTGATGGTAGGATGTTGAAGGTATATCGTCTGGAAATACCCTTTACTCCGGATATACCGGCTGACCCCTTTATAGGTTGCCACCCAGATATCACCGTTTTTACCTTCTACTATTGCCGTGCAATAATTGTTGGTCAGCGAGGTACTGTCATTCGAATCATGTTGGAATATTTTGAAGGTAGTACCGTCAAACCGGTTAAGGCCGTTTTGGGTAGCGATCCAGTAAAAACCCTCACGATCCTGCAGTACTGCTTCTATTTTGTTAGATGACAATCCATCCGCAACCGTTAGTTGTTCAAATATAAAATTGGAGGCTTGGGCTGTGCATTTTCCTTCATACTGTATGACTAAAAATAAAATCAGGACCCGCAGGAACAGGTTTGACTTTTTTTGAAAATGAATTTTTGAAAAATACATCCTTACAATTTATGCAATCCGGTTGAATTACCCTTCATCTTGGACAAAGCATTTGCATCGTTATTGATTTATTTCCTTTCTATAACCACCCCCTGGGTAAAAAACCAGGCAACATAGGCTGGCGCCAGGTATTTAATTCATTAGCTGCTGCCTACTAGTCCCAAAAGGCCAATGATCATAAACAAGGAAATGATCGTCCTTTCTCTGCCAACATCCCGGCTGATCATGATCAATTCAACCCCGGCTATCCTCGAAGGAATATTGAAGGGTGAAAATTTGCTTCAGGATATGCTTGGTATCACGGTGCCGGAACAATGGACTGAATTTGGAACGGCTCCCTTTGAATACGCTCTGAAA